>CAKUDJ010000256.1 GCA_934644855.1 uncultured Elusimicrobiales bacterium | reverse complement strand
CTCATCAGGCGGGCCTGTAAACCGACGTGCGCGTCCCCCATTTCGCCTTCAATTTCCGCTTTGGGAACCAAGGCGGCTACGGAGTCTATAATAATTAAATCAATCGCGCCGGAGCGGACGAGCTTTTCGGCAATTTCCAAGGCTTGTTCGCCGGAGTCCGGCTGGGAAACAAGCAGTTCGTCCACATTTACGCCCAAGGCGGACGCATACACCGGGTCTAATGCGTGTTCCGCATCAATAAAAGCTACCGTGCCGCCCATTTTTTGCGTTTGGGCCGCAACGTGCAGGGAAAGGGTCGTTTTACCGCCCGCTTCCGGCCCGTAAATTTCAATTACGCGCCCGCGCGGCAGGCCGCCCACCCCCAGGGCCAAGTCCAAAGACAATGCCCCCGTGGGGATAGCTTCTACTTTTTTAATATTGCTGTCGCCCAGTTTGCAAATGGCTTCTTTGCCAAACGCTTTTTCAATCTGGCCGAGGGCCAAATCCAAGGCTTTTTGTTTGTTTGCGTCCATTGGTATCCTCCAGTTAAATTGCCACCGCGTTTTTGGGTTTAGAAGCGGCGTTGCTAAAAGTTAATTTTTGGGTATCTTTATTTAAGTCCACCCGGATAACCGTCCCCGGGGCATAGCGGCTGATTAAAATATTTTCCGCCAACGGGTCTTCCAACTCCCGCTGTAAGGTGCGCAGTAAAGGCCGCGCGCCGTATTTGGCGTCAAAGCCGCGTTCAATCAAATAGTTTTTGGCGCTGTCCGTCAGTTCCAGTTCCAATTCTTTATTGGCCAGTTTGTCGTCCACCTCTTCCAAAGCAAGGTCCAAAATTTGGGCGATATTTTCTTTGGTGAGCGCATGGAAAACCACAATTTCATCAATACGGTTGATAAATTCCGGGTTGAAGGTCTTTTTTACTTCGTCCATAACCCCTTGGCGCATATCCTGGTATTGTTGTTCTTCGGTGGTTTTGGCGGCAAAGCCCAAATTGCTGCCTTTGTTGGTAATTTCCCGCGCGCCCACGTTGGAAGTCATAATCACCACGCAGTTTTTGAAGCTCACTTTGTGGCCCAACGTATCGGAAAGGTAGCCTTCGTCCAATACTTGCAGCAGAATGTTGTAAATATCCGGGTGGGCTTTTTCCAATTCGTCCAACACCACCACGCTGTACGGGCGGCGGCGGACAGCCTCGGTTAATTGGCCGCCTTCTTCGTAGCCCACATAGCCGGGCGGCGCCCCGATTAAGCGGGAAACGGCAAATTTTTCCATATATTCGGACATATCCAACCGAATCATGGCATCTTCGTCCCCAAACAGGAAGCTGGCTAAACTTTTGGCCAGTTCCGTTTTACCTACCCCGGTGGGGCCTAAAAATAAAAATCCGCCGATGGGTCTGTTCGGGTTTCCCAGGCCGGTGCGGTTGCGGCGGATAGCCTGCGAAACCGCGCGCACGGCTTCTTCCTGCCCGATAATACGCTCGTGGAGGTGTTCTTCCATGTGCAAAATTTTATCCGTTTCACTCTGGGTGAGCCGCGTGACGGGTA
>CAKUDJ010000255.1 GCA_934644855.1 uncultured Elusimicrobiales bacterium | reverse complement strand
ACGAACCAATCCTTCGCTTTGTACGAACCCTCGTCCTTGATTTCGTAGGACTCGTCTGCAAAGGAATATGACGTGTTATCGAGCTTGCCTGCGGTGTAATAACACTTTATCACTTGGCGGTCACCTGGCTTAAGGCGGATAGAAGAAATACCTAAACCAACCATACCCGTCAACTCACTTGATGGATGCTTTCCCTTAAGGGATGACGGAACACTTAAACCTAACCAACTCTCTCTGTAAGCTACACCGTTAACCAACTTGTCATGCGTATATAAACCAAGTCGATTGTTTGGCTGAGTGACTGCGCCCCAAGTTGAGCTGTCTGCTACAAGAAATACACCCGTATGGGTCATTCCAACATAGTAGCCGCCACCCATCCATGTCTCAACGTTCATATACATCTCCTGCTTATCTGCTAAAGCCATTGCTTCGTCTTCACTCATACCGAGAACGGCAGTACAGATATAAAACCAACCTGCTTCGCCATTTGCTATTGGCTGAGAGTTTTTCAACCAAGCTGTGATAGCTGTACCTGTTGTCGTAAAAGGTGAACCGCCCCAAGCAGGCTTTGTACCCCACTGGAAGTCATTTACTGACTCTCCAAAAGTTGTCTTCATAATCCTCTTCTCTGGCGCACCCGAAGAACTGTGCGGTTCTACCCCCATAGATGAAATAGCTACAATCTTACTGACTGCATGACCTGAGCCATCTGATACATAAATAATAAAACCTGAACGCTGAACGGACGCACCGTCTTTACCACTTAAACTCTGCGAACCCTCTTTGTCTGAATTTTCACCGTCTGAATTTTCCTCCGTACTGGATGCGTAAACAGGCGTATCTAGTACCCCAAATAACATGAAAACCGATAGTAAAATGGGTACGATATGTTTTATCAGTTTCTTCATACTTTAACCTCCTTCTTGACTAAAAAGCCTCTTAAAAACAGAAAATTCCTAGAAGCTAAAGAAACGCTTCTAGGAGTCTTCAATATTTGTGGTCTGTCTTTCAATTTTATACGTAATATGAGTTACTCTACAATAATCTGGGCTGCGGCTCCGCCTGAACTCGGACATTCGCCTAATGTGGAAGTCGCAGGTGTGTCACCCCAAATCGCACCGTCTGCTGTAAGCTGTGCAATCAAAGCCTTTGAAGCTTCATCTGTAGAAATCTGATTCACGTTTGGCTCTGTCTTTGTCTGCTGTGGCTGAGCTTCTACTGGCTTTGTCTCCGCAGGCTTAACCTCTTCCTTCTTTGGCTCTACTGGTTTAACCTCTTCCGTCTGAGTGGATACCCCTGCATCCTCGTCCTCTTCGGAAGTCTCAGCTACATCGACGATAGAAACTTCTTCTGAAGTTTCTTCTACTTCTGTGGTTTCTTCAACTACCTCGGGCTCTTCTGCCACTTCTACTTCGGGTTCGGAAACTTCCTCAGAAGTTTCCTCGGGAATCTCGATGGTTGGTGTTGCGACTGCCTCCGTTACTGTCTGGGCTACATCCGCTGGCTGGGTGCCGTCTCCCTTAACCGCAAAACAAAACACCAC
>CAKUDJ010000254.1 GCA_934644855.1 uncultured Elusimicrobiales bacterium | reverse complement strand
CAATACGTACGATATGGCCATACCGCTACTGGCTAAAGATGCTGTGGCCGGGGTGGTAAATGTGGCGGTTTCCCGCGCGGGGGCCAAAGCGCTTATCCATTCGGCTATGGTGCGCTATTGCATCGGCGTATTTTTTATGATTTTGTTAATCGGCGGCGTATTATATTTGTTTATGTTGTTAAAAGTTTTGCGCCCGTTGGCAGGGTTAAAAGATGCCGTGGATGCGGTTTCTTTGAATACGCTTGCGCTCTCTTACCCGCAACGCAGTGACGAAATCGGGGATGTGGCTAAGGCGGTAGAGTCCATGTTGGCCAAAATCCGGGAAGACATCAAGGGTATGCAGGATGTGGAAATTATGTCTTTGGAAAAAGAACGCAAATGGTGGAAAACCATTTTGGCCGTGACGGTTCCCAAAGGCTCCCGCGCCTTGGTGGTGGATGAGAACAACAACATCTTGTATACAAACTTTGAGCTAAACAGTAAAAAGGACGGGCCGGTGCATTTATTGGATATTTTTGACGGACGCCAACAAAACATTATTCAGGTGGTTGGGGAAGCGTTGGAAAACCCCACCAAAGTTTTGCGCGGCACGGTAGAAAATAAAAATGTACAATGTTTGGTAAAGGCGGTACAACTGCCGGATGATGCCGGTAAGAACCGTATGATTTTGGTATTAGAGCCGGAAAAATAGGCCGTTTTAGGAGAATATATGAAAGTAGAAATTAAAAAAATCGGGATTGGAAATGTAATTTTTTCCGCATTTCCGGTGGCAGTATTTGTCGTTATGTTAATTACGGCGCTTATGGAGCTTTTTAACCCGGACGGCACCGTGGGTTTAGATTACTTGATGAGCCTGGTGATGCGGGCCATTCAGGGTACCTTGCTTGCGTTAGTGAGCGTGGTGTTTTTCCTGTTGGCTTATAACATTTTGTGCGCTATGGGTATCCGCGGCGTAAGGGTTGAATTGGAAGATAAATAGGAGAATATTTAAGCATGAAAAAATTGTTTGCATTAGTGCTTTCTTGCACGTTGGCCGGTGCTGCTTTTGCCGCCCCTGCCAAAAAAGCCGCCAAAACGGCCAAAGCTCCCGCTAAAGCGGAGTTTATTGTAGTGGAATCCGATACTTATGCCGCCGGGAAGGAAGACCCGCAGTTGACGGCCGGTATCGCCGGGTTTTTGGGTGTAGAACCCAAAGTGACCAAGCTGACGCTTGCCCAAGCCGCCCAAGATGCCAAGTTGGCCGGGTTTGATTATTCTTTCCTGCCGCTTTATATCATTAAAAAAACCAATGATATCCGCCAAAAATTGGGGCAACATATCCAATACGGCGTGGCCATTGAAAAAGAAGAATACATTTTGCTCCCCAAACAAACCAACCAAGGGGTGTATACCAATAAAACGGCGCAGCCCAAAGTAATGGACTTGTTTGTCATGTCCCAATGCCCGTACGGCGTGATGGCCGAAAACCTGATTATCCAGGCCAAAAAAGACGGCAAACTTGCCGACGATAAAAACATCCGCGTGCGCTATGTCGTTAGCTACAACGAA
>CAKUDJ010000253.1 GCA_934644855.1 uncultured Elusimicrobiales bacterium | reverse complement strand
GCGTGGCGCGCCTGCGTGGCCAAAACCTGTTTGACTACGGCCCGCGTGGCCAACCTGAACCAAATGCCCGGCAACTGCTCCTGCAACCATTTTTTTATTATATCAGAAGTATCTTGCACCAGTTGGGTTTTATCCGCTACCACATCATCCACGGCCACTAAAGAAGCCGCCACCCGGTACGGTTGGTCCTCCAGCACCGGGTATGCCACCGTGACGGAACGGCCGGAAAGCCCCGCGCGCAGGGCATTTTCCACTTCCGGGCTGATACTTTCCCCCTCTGAGGGCGCGGACGACCACGCCAACAGCCAATCCCACCCTACTTGAAAGGTTTGGCTTTTGCGCAAGGGCACCAGGCCGTTATAGTGGAAAACAAGCACTTCGCCCAGTTGGTTTACTTGGGCAGGCACCGGGAAAACGGGTGTTGCCCAACCGTTTTTTTGATAGGCGGCAATCGCATTGGTACGGGCGATACGCGCATCACTTAACTGCCCGCCGGATTCAAACACCAAACTGGCAAAGTATTGCACAAAAGCGTCATCCGTATACCCTTTATTTTTAGAGCCGCGCAAATAATCCAAATAAAAAACCGCTTTGCGGGCTTCCACCAATGCACCTTGCAAATTGGTTTGCTGTAAAAAATTCATCCCCCTAAAAAAGAAAGTAAGCGCCTGTTCGTACGGGGGCACATAATACGGGGCCGTTAAATCATTAATCAGCAAGGTTCCGGCGGCGCCGCTGATACTTTTGGCATACAAACGGTCCGCTTCCTCCTGTGCGGCCGCAAGATGTTGGTCGCTGGCGGCATACTGCCCGGCATATTGCAAAAGGGCCGCTTTGTCCAAATGGAACAAAGCGGCATCCTTTGCACGGTAAAACTTTTTTTTGTCACTATCCAGCTTTTCGGCCGCTTGGGCAAATTGGCCCGCGGCCTGGGTTTGGTTAATATTTTTTTTGTAGCGTAAAGAAGGCACCCCGGCGCACGCCGAACACAACACCGCCGCACAAACCAAAATAGCCGGTGCCTTCATACCCCAACCGCCTTACCAAGCCACTTTACTGCGTTTGACGTATTTTTTAATCTGTTTTTGTCCGTTCCACACAATTTGGTTGGTTTCCAAATTAATCAACTTCATATTAACCTGATAAAATACCAACGCTTTTTTGCCGGATTTATCCACCACGGAATTAAGCGTTCCGCTTAACATAAAATCCGCACCGATTTCTTTACCGAACGCTTTGCGGGTTTCTTCGGAAGCAAATTCGTCCTGTTCCAAGCGTTCCGTGCGCACTTCGCCGCGTTCGCTTTTGGAAGCCACAAAATCCACCTTGCCGGAGTTAATCAGCGCGCGTTGGATTTCTTCCACAAAGACGTCCGTGTTAATGTGCTCCATACTGTTATTGGAAACCGTGCCCACAATTACCACCGGCTCTTTGCCCAGTTTCAGCAAGGTTTTATTGTACCAACCGGCGTTCAAACAATCGTTAATCATTTCGGCCGCCACCATTTGCGCGTCCGTATCGTTCCAACCGCCGCCTACGTCTTTAACCAAATTGG
>CAKUDJ010000252.1 GCA_934644855.1 uncultured Elusimicrobiales bacterium | reverse complement strand
GCACCTCTTTATTTTCCGCCACAATGCGCTTTACGGCGCGGATAACGGCCGCATTTAACCCTTTGGCCCCCTGGCTCCCGCCAAAAACCAACACCGTTTTTTGGGTAGGGTCCAAATCCAAATCCGTCAGGATTTTGCGCCGGTTGGCTTTTTCGGCAAATTCCTCGCGGATGGGCGTACTGGTTAAGAGGGCATTTTTGATTTTTTCCGTTGTCGGTAATCCGAGCATAAACAAATCGGCAAATTTGCCGCACACGCGGTTAGCCAGCCCGATTTTTGTATTGGAATCATGCACGGCGGTTTTTATGCCCATAAAATGCGCCATAAAAATTAGCGGGAACGAAATATACCCCCCCGTACCGACACACACCTGCGGCTTAAACGCCCGGATAATTTCCCGCGTTTGGCCCAACGCGCGCACCAATTTATACATAAATTTAAGGTACGCCAACGGATTCAACGTGCGGGGCATCCCCATAAAATCCACTTCTTTATATTTCAGTTTATGGGTTTGCAATACTTGGGCGGCCGGGTCCCCCGTGCGCACCACAAACAAAACGCTCATGCCTTGTTTGTTGAGCAATTTACCCAAAGCAAAACCCGGATAAAAATGCCCGCCGGTTCCGCCGGAAGCTATAATAAAACGCGTGTTTTTCATCTATCTGTTCCTTGTTTTGAATTGTGTATAATCGGGCCCGCTCTGCGCTTTGGGGGCAGAGTCGGAAGCGGTCATATTCATAATAATACCCATCATGGCTAATGTCATAATCACCGAGGAGCCGCCGTAGGAAAAGAACGGCATGGCAATCCCTTTGGTGGGCATCAGGCCAATGGCCATAGCCATATTAAAAAATGCCTGCCCGGCAATCGTAAGCGTCAGGCCGAAAATCAGCAAACTGTTAAAATTGTTGCGGGCCACCCGCGCCAAACTGACCCCGCGCGTAAGCAGGGCACAAAAGAATAAAACAACCAACGTGGCCCCGATAAGGCCGATTTCTTCGCAAATAATGGCAAAAATAAAATCTGTATGTGCGGCCGGGAGATATTCCAGTTTCAGTTCACTGTTTCCCAACCCCTTACCAAACCACCCGCCGGAGCCCACCGCCGTAAAAGATTGAATCAACTGGTAGCCGGTTTTGCCGGGGTCACTTTCCGGGTTCAAAAAGGAAAGAATACGGTCCCTGCGGTATTTTACAAAAAACAACTGGTGGTAAACTACCGGCAGCGCCGCCAGGCACACCACCCCCAAATGCTTCAGCCGGGCCCCGGCCGCAAACAACATGGCCCCCACCACACACGCCATTAAAAAGGGGGTTCCGAAATCTTTGGCTACCAGAATAAGCCCCAGGGTTATCCCGGTCACAAACAACGGGCGGACCAAAAGACCCCAGTTTTTGGAAAGCTTACCCTGCACGGTGCTTAAATAATCGGCCACATAAATAAGCAGGGTCACTTTGGCAATTTCGGACGGTTGTAAGTTAAAAAAACCCAAATCAATCCAACGGTGCACATTGGCAATAGGCTTGGTAAACAATACAATGACCAATAGTACCCAGGTTCCGTAA
>CAKUDJ010000251.1 GCA_934644855.1 uncultured Elusimicrobiales bacterium | reverse complement strand
GGGAAAAACTTTTCTTTATTATAGCTTTATTTGCGGGCAAAAACATCTAGTATATATTGCCTTTTGAAAGGAGCGCGCTATTAATGATATGATTTGAAAAAGGGGAATGACTATGAATAAAGCTTACGAAAATATGCGTAATTTTTGGTTGGATGTAAAAAATTTGGAAAACCGCAAAGGCATTATGGAACTGGGCGCGGATAAAATTTCCGTAGCCGGGGTGGAAATGCCCGTGCCGGACGGAAACCAAACCAAATATTTGTTGGTGGCTACCAACTCGTTAGGGGATTGCAGCTTGTATTTTGAAAACAACAGTAAAAGCGGTTTGGGCGGAATGATTGGCGGCCATGGGGATGAAAAAATGCAAACCGTTGCCGCGCATATGTTGGCGCACGCCAGCAAATTAACCGCGCAGATGAGCGCGGACGAAAAATTGCCTGTTCCGGCGGCGGGGTGTGTGCGGTTGTTTGCCGTAGCCAAAAATAAAATTTTTCACATAGAATTGCCGGAAGCCGAGGCGCGCAACGCGCAAAATCCGTTTTATCCGATGTTTGCTTATTCCCAACAGTTGATTGGCGCTTTCCGCACGCAGGCGCAGGAGCATCCCGGGCATTGTTAGGAGGATTGCCTTATGAAATTGCAGGAATTTAGGCGGCGTTATCCTTGGTTTAGCGGCGTGGCGTTGGCGGCCCTGTGCCTGTTGTTTTTAGCGGCGGCAGGGGCGTTTTATATCGCCAAGCTGCATTATGTGTTGAAAAAAGAAATCCACGCCGGACTGGCGGAAGTGGCCCGGCAAGGGGTTAAAATTCTGCAAACACAAATAACCGGGGACGGCAACGCGCTTAAGTCCATGGCCACTGCTATTGCGGATTACCGCACCTTGGACGAAAAACACATCTTGCGGCTGATGAAAGAGGAAGCCGCCAATAATGCGTTCAAGCGGTTGTCTTTTGTCCGCCCTAACGGGGTGGCCGTCATGAGTGACGGAAGCATTATGGATATATCGCACGAAGATACGTTCAAGGCTTCCATGCAGGGGCGGCCAGCGCTGTCCAACCGTTTCCGTGATGCGTCCGACGGTAAAAATATCATTGTGCAAACGGTTCCCATTATTAAGGAAGGCAAAGCGGTGGCGGTTTTGGCCGCGGCCCGCACCTTGGCGGAATATGCCGAAGTGTTATCCGTTTCCAGTTTTGGCGGAATGGGGTACAATGTGATTGTGCGTGCCAATGGGGACAGGGTCATTAATTCCACCAACCAAACGGCCGTGCAATCGTTAGAAAATATATTTGAAAACTCCACCGATATTTTTTGGAGCAAAGGCACCCGGCCGGAACAGGTCCGCGCGGATATGCAAGCCGGAAAAACATTTGTGACGTCTGTTTCTACCCGGCAGGGCGGGCGGCTTTATGCCAGCTTTGCCCCGGTGGGGATTAACGATTGGTATATGGTTTCTTTGGTGCCGGCGCGTTTTGTGCACGCCACGGCGGCCCGGTTATTACTGCTTACGCTAGCCTATGGGGTGTTTGGTTTTACCCTGGTGGCGGCGTTGTTTTATTATGTGT
>CAKUDJ010000250.1 GCA_934644855.1 uncultured Elusimicrobiales bacterium | reverse complement strand
TGTACATGGCAGCGATAAAAGCCGGTACATAACCGCGGGTCTCTTTCGGCAAATGGAAATAAATATCCAAATAATTCTTTTTACTTCCCGACCGCCGTATGGCCTTATTCACGTTACCCGGTCCGCAATTATAGGCAGCAATCACCAGAATCCAATCTTCGTAAATCTTATACAGGTCTTTCAAAAAACACACGGCAGCCTCCGTGGATCTCACCGGATCACGACGTTCGTCAATGAAAGAATTGATTTCCAATTTGTACATCTTTCCTGTCCCGTACATAAATTGCCACAATCCGCAAGCCCCCGCCCGGGAAAACGCCCGCGGGTTCAAAGCACTCTCGATCACGGGCAAAAACTTCAACTCTTGCGGTAATCCCTCCCGATCCAAAATCTCTTCAAAAATAGGGAAATAATAAGAACTCAAGCCCAACATCGTTCCCACTTGAGCACGACGTCTCACGGTATATAATTCAATATAGTTTCGCACGATATCGTTATAGGAAAGCTTTATCGCGGAATTCAATCTATCCAAACGCTGCAAATAAACAGAATCAGGCACGGAGGGCCCTGTCACCATCTCTGTCAAATAAACCGAATCCACGTAATCCCCTTCTCCCAGCCTGTTAACATACCATTTACTATACAACTCATCCAATCGCTCGATGAAAGCCCCCGGAATAGAATCCGTCAACAACACTGGAGCTCCGATATTTAAGCGGGGAGCACCCAATCGCACTTTCAACGAATCCCGATCGCTCTCACCATATACTACATCTGAAAATAAAATCACACAAAGCCACAAAAACACAAAACGCATGTTCACTCCTTTAAAAATTAAAAGTTAAAGTCAAACCTACGGTTCCCCCGCTGACAGGCGAGAATCCGGTGGAGGGACGAAGATTCATAGACAAATCGTCGTTGATCTCGAAATCATAAAAATGGGCAAATACCGTAGCATCAATAATTTGTATCGCGTATATAGCACCCGATACGATATATAATAAATCACGATTCCGTTTATAATTATCTTTCTTCGTTTTCAACTGTTCCTGTAAACGCTTTCGCATGGAGGCGTTGTAATTTTCTGCCGTTTTACCCGGCAACATCAAATTGTCCCAGCTCGAATGGGCCGGGTAAGGCGTTTCCGGATCAGCCTCCAAAGCGTTCAGATAAGCCGTGTAGTCCACGAATGCCGTACGGTATTTCTTGTAATATTTCATGTTCCACGACAACCCGTACACGGTAGCCCCGATACCCCCGTACAAAATCGGCAACTTCCACCATTGCCGGTTATAAATCTGTCCGGAACCCGGTAAAATCATCGCCATGATCGTTGCCCGATGGGGAGAATGAGGTTTTTCATTATCTTTTCTTCTGGCTTTCCTTTTCAACACTTCTTCTTTCCCCGTGAATGTCAAAGAATCCGAGTGAATGATCGTGTCTTGCAAAAATACAGGAAAGTCCGAACGATATTCCGATGCCGTCACTCCCGTACAAATAAGCAAAACCGGGATAATCAAAACTATTTTCACTAAAATATTTCTCACTACAAAGTCTATTTCTTATCCACCTTATCC
>CAKUDJ010000249.1 GCA_934644855.1 uncultured Elusimicrobiales bacterium | reverse complement strand
TGACGAATACGCCCTGGAAGAAGCCGTCACCTTAAAAGTACAGGTGGGGGGGCAAGTATCCGTAATTACCATGGGGCCGCCGCAAGCGGAAGCCGTGTTGCGCGATTCCGTTGCCCGCGGGGCCGATAAAGCCTACCAACTGGGGGATATGGCGTTTGCCGGGTCCGATACCTGGTCCACCAGTTATGCACTTGCTAAAGGGATTGAAAAAATCAATGCCATTACGCCTGTGGATTTAGTTATCTGCGGCAAACAAACTAACGATAGCGATACCGGCCATATCGGCCCGCAAATTTCCGCCTGGCTTAACTGGCCCAATGCGGCGTTTGTAAAAAAAGTATTGCACATCAACGCCCACTCCGTGACGGTGGAACGCCTGACGGAAGACGGTACGGACGTGTTGGAAATTCCCTTTCCGTGCGTGTTAAGCGTGGTAAAAGAAATCAACAAACCCCGCGTAAAAAGCCCCAAAGGCCGCATTTTGGCCAAACGGGCGGAAATTACCAAATGGACGGCGGACGACGTACAGGCCGACAAAACAAAACTGGGTATGAAAAACTGCCCCACGCGGGTGGTAAAATCTTTCGTGCCTAAGCGGGATGTATGCGCCGTAGCGGTGCCCGGGGCTAACGGCAAGGAAAAAGCCGCCAATCTGGTGGCCTTGTTGAAAGAAAACAACTATATTTAAGCGGGGATTTTACAAATGAATGATTGGAAAAATGTTTGGATTTTAGCGGAAGTAAACCACGGTAAATTAAGCGCCACCGCGTTGGAACTGCTCCGTGCCGGCCGCCAACTGGCCGATGCGTTGGGTGAAAAATTATGTGCGGTGATGCTGGGGTATCAGGTAGAAAAATTTATCCCGGAACTGTTTGAATACGGCGCTGATACCGTGTATGTGTGCGACGACGCCTACTTGCAAAATTATGTGGATGACGTGTACGCCAAAACTTTGGCCGCCATGGTGCGGGAATACAAACCCAATAAATTTTTGTTGCCCGCTACCAATATGGGGCGCTCCCTTTCTGCCAAGACGGCGGTGTTTGTGGGCACCGGGCTAACCGCGGATGCCACAGACGTAAAAATCAATGCGGAAGACGGCCAACTCCACGCCACCCGCCCCACTTTCGGCGGCAACTTAATGGCCACCATTACTTGCAAAAATACCCGCCCGGAGATGTGTTCCCTGCGCCCCATGGCGTATGAAAAAGCCGCGCGTGTATCCGGCCGCCGGGGTGAAGTGGTAAACTTCCCTTTCCAGGCGGATAAATACACTTCTTTAGCCAAGTTTGTGGAGTTCATCAAAAACGACGGCGACGGTTTGGATTTATCGGAAGCGGAAGTGATTGTAGCCGGCGGGCGCGGGCTCGGCAAGGCGGAAGGATTTACCTTACTTAAAAAATTAGCCCAGCGGTTGGGCGGTGCGGTGGCGGCCAGCCGCGCGCCGGTGGATAGCGGTTGGATTGATTACCGCTACCAGATTGGTTTGACGGGCCGCACGGTAAAACCCAAAGTATATATTGCGTGCGGGATTTCCGGCCAGATACAGCACATGGCGGGGATGAGCGGTGCGGATGTGATT
>CAKUDJ010000248.1 GCA_934644855.1 uncultured Elusimicrobiales bacterium | reverse complement strand
CCCTTCATCTTCTGCCTAAACCAGCTATTTTTGGACGTGATGAGAACTTTGGTTTCCCAAAGCCTTCCTATTCTTCAATAGGATTCCAAAAACAGAATAAATTGTAAGTTAACCACTCTCTGTGGTTTTATTTATACACTCCAAAGCAGAATCTTTATTTTAGGATAACATATTTTAGTTGGATTATACAACTTTTATCTTGTACCAAAACACCCCGGGTGCTAAAACCCGGGGTGCTTTCTATATAGTTAAGTGCGTCAAATACTAACGCTCAAACGGTAAATAAGGTGCGAACACCAACGAGTGGCCGTCTTCGGCCAAGCTGACACGGCACCAAAGCGGCTTGTTGTTGGGCCCGCGCACCAAGGCGGAAACTTCCACAAAATCAGAAACCGGAATATCTTCTTTCGTCACAAAATAGCCTATCCAGCCCTTCGGGCGCCAATTACGCACCGTCACAATCACAGGCACTTTGCCCTGGGTAAAACTATGCATACTTACATAATGGATAGTACCTTGCGGGTCCGTTGTTAAGTTCGTCTGCTTGGCATACATATCTTTTAATAAATTAGAGGAAACAGGCATCGTTCCGCCTTGTACCAAACGGGTTTGTAATTCCACCGCGTTGGCTTCGGGGCCGGTATCGCGCACACGCAAGCCGTTTTTCAGCACATTACGCAAGGCATTTTCGTCCAACCCCATTCCCCGGTACAAATAAATGTTGTTTTTTGGTACCGGCGCCGGGCCAATCGCCCCGCGATAGCCGTCTAACGTAAGGCCCCGCATGGTGGATACCTTAATAGATGCGTTTGATTGGATTTTGGGCCACGGATTAGCCGGGCGGAAACCGCGCAACTCTACCGCGCGTCTTAACGCCTGGTGCAAACTTTTACCGTTTATCTTTTGTTCATACCAAATGAGGGCTTTGGGATATTGGGCGGCCATTCTGGCCTTGAATTTTTGAGAGGAAGCCCGTGCGGCTTTGCGCTCCGCCTCGCCCCCGGATTTAGCTGTTTTAACAACCACACCGTCCCACGGGGAACGGGCCGTTTTTCGGGCGGCGCGCTTGCTCAATACAGCGGCCGCTTTTTTGACACACTGAACAGCCTGCGCCTGTACCGGGGCAGCACCGGCCGTCAGAAACAACCCGGCCGCCAACACCAAAATCAAAAAGTGAGTATGCATAAAAATTCTCCTTATACCCATAGTATAACCGAAAGTCCCGCCAAAGACCATAGGTCCTTGGACCTATTTTTTACTTATTTTCAAAATAGTTGATTTGCATGGCGGCGCGGACGGCGTGCAGCGTTTCGGCGGCGGCCGCACGGGCTTTTTCTGTGCCCGCTTTCAAAATTTCGTACACTTCGGGCAGTTTGGCTTCCCATTCTTTGCGCCGGGCGCGGATGGGGGCCAGTTCCGCCTGCAACACCTGGTTGAGGAATTTTTTAATTTTTACATCCCCCAAACCGCCGCGCTGATAGTGCGCTTTTACTTCGTCCAAATTCTTGTATTCCGGCCAAAACTTGGCAAAATGTTCCGGGCGGCAGAACGCATCCAAATACACAAACACCGGGTTGCCCTCCAC
>CAKUDJ010000247.1 GCA_934644855.1 uncultured Elusimicrobiales bacterium | reverse complement strand
GGAGTATCCGCCGGACGAGGTGCCGCCGTATACGCCAAAACGGCCTTTATAATCGGTATACCGGGGTGGTTGGGCAAGGCGTTCTTCGCGTTCGCTTTCGTCCAGCAAACCGCATTCGTACAAAAAGCGGGACGGTACGTTGGTCTGGGTCTGCCCGAATTTGCGGCGGCTTTGCGCATACGTCATGTGGAGTTTTTCGCGCGCGCGGGTCATGGCCACATAGCACAGGCGGCGTTCTTCTTCCAATTCGTCCTCGTCGTCTTTGGCAATCGGAAACAACCCTTCTTCCATACCCGTCACAAACACGTTGTTAAATTCCAACCCTTTGGCTAAGTGTACCGTCATCAGCGTGACGGCTCCGCCCTCTCCGGCGGCGGAATTATCTTCGCCGGATAAAAGGGAAATTTCCTGTAAAAAGTCGGATACGGACGGCTCCTTCTCCCCTTTTTGGCACCGTTCTTCATATTCTTTGACGGCGTTGACTAATGCGTCCAAGTTCTGCAAGCGGCTTTCGGCTTCCGGGTCTTTTTCCATTTCCGCACGCACGGCGGCCAAATAGCCGGATTCCTGCAAAATTTTATTAAAAATATCCGCCGGGGCGGTCAGCAGCATATCCTGCCGCCAACCGTCAAACAGTTTAGCCAAATTCAGCGCGGCTTTGCACGCGACGGAACTAAGCCCCCCCACATACGGGGCTTGGCGCAAGGCTTCATACAGCGGGATTTGTTTTTCCTCCGCGTATGCGCTCAAACGGTCCTGCGCCACTTTGCCCAGGCCGCGCGTGGGTGTATTGATAATGCGCAGTAAACTCACGTTATCGGCCGGGTTGATTAAAATACGGGCATAGCACAAAATATCTTTAATTTCTTTACGGTCATAGAAGCGCAACGTACCAATCAGGCGGTACGGGATTTGGTAGCGGCGGAAAGAGTCTTCAAAACTGCGGCTCTGGGCGTTGGTGCGGTAAAATACGGCAATATCTTTCAGGCTGGCGCCGTCTTCTTCCACCAACTGCCGGATATGCTGGCTGACCCAGCGGGCTTCTTCGCCCTCCGTCAGCAGTTCGCGCACCTCTATCGGGTCGCCGGAGGCTTTATCCGTAAACAAGCTCTTTTCTTTGCGTTTTTTGTTTTTGGTAATCAGCTTGTTGGAGGCTTCCAAAATTACTTTGGTGGAGCGGTAATTCTGCTCCAGCGTAATGGTTTTGGCGTCCTTAAAATCTTTTTCAAATTCCAAGATGTTGCGGATGTTGGCCCCACGCCAAGAATAAATACTCTGGTCCGGGTCCCCCACCACACACAGCTTGCGGTGTTTGGCGGCCAACATGCGGGTAATCATATATTGGGTATGGTTGGTATCCTGGTATTCGTCCACCAGTACATATTGGAAAAGCTCTTGGTAATAATTTTTGATGTCCTCGTGGTCACGCAACAGCTCCACGGTTTTAACCAACAAATCCCCAAAGTCCAGCGCGCCGGCGGCTTTTAGGCGTTGTTCGTATTTTTTATACACTTCCGCCGCGCGGATTTTATAATCCAGGCCCGAGGCGGTGGCGGATTGCATCATAGTATCGGGCGAAACCAGGTCATCTTTGGCG
>CAKUDJ010000246.1 GCA_934644855.1 uncultured Elusimicrobiales bacterium | reverse complement strand
CACTTTATCCATGCCCGGCTCCATCAAGGCGTTCGCAAGTGCGGCCACCGGCTCATATTCGCCCGTTTTTTGGGTATATAACGGAATGATTTGGGAAGTAGCCGACACAAACTTGCCGGTCTTGTCGTCCGTTTCTACGGTAATGCGGCTTACCTCTTTCAAATAGCAACCGCTTTCTACAAACAACGTGCCGTTATGCACCGCATTTTGGATAATTTTATGTGCGTGCCCGCCCAATACCACATGAATTTTGCCGTTGTGTTTGGTCACCATTTTTAACAAGGTGGATTCGCGGCCGTGTTTGTCGTCGGCAATAGAGTTATGGTCCACCAATACAATCACGTCCGGATTCTGGGCTTCCACTTCCGCCAACACTTTATCCAACACTTTGGAAGATTTCAAAATCTTAAATTTTTGCGTTTCATTGGTGGGATACTCGTGCCCCAAACCAATTACCGCATATTTTACGCCGTCTACATTAAACAGTTGGTAGGACTTCAAGTACTCCGGCTGTTTGCCGGTTTTGCGGTCCACAAAGTTGGCCGCCAAAATGGGGAAAGACGCCGCGCGGAGCATGGGTTCCACGCCCGGGTCCTTAAAATCAAATTCGTGGTTGCCCAGGGTGCTGGCGGCATAGCCCAAGGCGTTCATCAGCAGTACGCTTTTGATACCTTTGGAGTTTTTAGCTTCCACGGTACCGTTGGCAAAATCGCCGGAATCCAACAAAATATACGGGAGTTTTTCCTGCTTTAGAAGCCCTGCCAACGCGGCAAAACCGCCACGGCCGTCTTTGGCATAATAAAAGCCGTGGGAATCGCTGGTGTGATAAATAACCGTTGTTTTAGCCTGCAACGCAAGCGGGAAAATCAGCACTGCCAATACTGCAAAAAGCCAAGTCTTTTTCATGCACAACCTCCGGGGGAAGAATATAATTTATCCTACAAAAAAAAGCCGCGGAACACCAATTCCGCGGCCTGTAAATCAAACGGCCATTTTGCGAAACGGCGATATTTTACGCAACCGCTCCACAATGCCGGGCATTACTTTTAACACGAGGTCTATTTCTTCTTCGGTGGTTTGCTCGGAAAGAGAAAACCGGATAGACCCGTGCGCAAACTCAAACGGCACTCCCATCGCCCGCAACACGTGCGACGGCTCCAACGAGCCGGACGTACACGCCGAGCCGGACGAAGCGCAAATGCCGTAATCGTTCAAAAACATCAAAATAGATTCACCCTCAATATAGCCGAAGCTGATATTGGTGGTATTGGGCACGCGGGCGGCCGGATTGCCGTTAATTTTAGTATCCGGGATAGCCGCGGTTAAGCCTTTTTCCAACTTATCGCGCAATGCGGCTACGCGCTGCATGGTGCCGTTTTTCAGCCGGGTTTCGGCCAGTACCGCCGCGGTGCCGAGCCCCACAATCAGCGGGACGTTTTCCGTTCCGGCACGGCGGTGTTTTTCCTGGTGGCCGCCCATCATAAACGGCATAAACCGGGTGCCCCGGCGCAGATACAAAATGCCAATGCCTTTGGGCGCATGGAATTTATGCCCGGACAGCGAAAGCATATCCACCGCCGTATTTTTTATATCCAGCGCAATTTTGCCCCCCACCTG
>CAKUDJ010000245.1 GCA_934644855.1 uncultured Elusimicrobiales bacterium | reverse complement strand
TGTCCACACTACGCCCCTACTAAAGCCCGCCCATACGGCGCAAATCTGAAAAAACAGCCTGCGAACAATTATTCTTGTACTGGCACGAAACAGAAACGCCAAGGAAGAACGGCAAACGGCGGGGCGACTGGTGGTAAGTTTAGTTTTTAACGCACAGAAAGCAAAATAACATTTTGCTTTCTGTTTGCGTTTGAGGGCAAACTATTTTCCAAATTTAAGCCCTTTTGTGCCGCCTTTGGGCTTGGAGGTCCTGCGGACCGCCCCTGCTACCGCGCACAAACTAGCGGCGCAAAATCATCTTAAATTTGAAAAATCATGCTACAAGCACTAATTCTTATACTATTCTGCACGGCAAAAAATAATGGGTCGTTTTCCACCTAGCTTTTCCTGTTGCTGTTTCCTTTTGTCTTTTGCCGTATCGTTGCCGATTAGCGCACCCCTTTGAAGCCGCTTATAAAATTTATTTTTAACGGAGTTATAAAAGCATTTTACTTGTCCGACCGTAGGGAGTTGTAAAATGCCCGGCTCAAAATAAATTTTATGGCTTCCCGGGGTGCTAGCTTTTTGCAGGCGGCCTGCAGGGTCTTTTTTTGCAATGAAAAAAAGTAAGGCAGGTAAGGGGTGACACCCCTGAATACATTTTTCCACTTGTTTTTTGCGGTTTTTTTAGTATAATATCTGGCAAGGGGAATTATGCCTGTTTAAGGGAACCCTTTAGAGAGGAGTTACTATGAAAAAACTAATTTTATTTGCCGCGTGCTTGGCCGCGTTCCCGGCCGGTGCGGAAGAATTGAGGTTTGTGACGGCCCTTTCCCAACCGGTGGCCTCTTTTGCCCGGTTGGAATCGGTCAATAATAAACGCCCGGCGGAGGCCTTGTTTGTAAATTTTTGTAATACCGGCGTTTCTGCGGGCAGCATTTCTGCCAAAGGGTTGGTAAAAATGAACGAAATGCGCCTAACAGGCGGCAGCCGGGTGGGCAGCTCCTCGGGGCAAATGACCTACCAAATTGCCAATTCGGACGGCTTAACCGTAGCGTCCGGCGGTAGTTTGTTGGGGGCTAAACTATTGGCTAAAACGGCCAACCCGCGGGATATTACGGTGGATGCCGGGGTAAAAGTAAATAGTGCGGCCACCTTTGCGGCGGCTGATTTACCCACCTTAAACATTGCTACCCATACAAAGGTGGTTCCCAGCGCCTATTCCAAAGATTATGTAATGATTTGGGACGACTCTTACGAAGCCAACTATAAAGTTTCTTCCGCCGGGGTGGAAGCCCTGCCGGGAGCGGCGTACAATTCCTACCTGTTGCGCTACCGCGTGGGTAGTGAGGAGTTCAAAGGGGAAGGGGCTTGTCCGTGTCCAAAGGGATGCCCTATTAACAAAATAAGAACTGAAAAGTGTTCTTCTATGCCAACCTTGCCCAACGGTAAGCCCAACCAGGAAGTATTCTTGTGGAGTAACGACAGCTGTGCCTGGGTCCAGACAGCTAAATGCATATCATGTTCCAATTTGGGTGAATGGAATGGAATGGATTTTAATTGTAAGACAGAGTTCAACCCAAATCCCCCATTGCCGGGGAAACCCGGCGGCCTTGGGACGGGTGGCCTAAGTAATCAAGGTAACCCACAGTACTAAATC
>CAKUDJ010000244.1 GCA_934644855.1 uncultured Elusimicrobiales bacterium | reverse complement strand
GCGGCGCGGGTAGTACAGACCCGTGAAACCTCTGACCAACAAGGCCATTTGCTAAAGGTGGAGTGCCTGGCCGGCCCGTGCAAGAACCCCGGGTTTACCGTGCGTCCGGTGGAAAAATCCCGCACGGTGTGTGAAGTCCAACCCAAAGAGCCGCAATGCCGGCCTAAACCTTAACGGGCCGGATTTACCGCCTGGTTTGACCCGGCTTTATGCCGGGTTTTTAGTGTATTTGAACGGGTTTTCCCATAAAAAAGGGCGGCCCTTTTTATGGGGCCGCCTTCCTACAAACGCCGACCAAGGCTTAATATACTTTTTTGAGAGTCAGTACGCCGTCTTCAAAGAACCATTCTTCAATCAGGTCGCCGGTTTCGCTGAATTTTTTGGTCACACCGTGCGGTTTGCCGTCTTTGTGGGGGGAAATCAGCGCAATCGTTCCGTTGGGGTGATATACAATTTTATCGCCGATAATTTTGTCGTTTTTGTAGGAACATTCGGAGCGCAAATCCCCGTCTTGCGTATAAATTTTGCTCACGCCGTTTAAGTAGCCTTTTTGGTATTCGGCCACTTCCAAAATTTTGCCGGTGGGATAATATTTAATTTGTTTGCCGTCTTGCACGTCATTGACGTAGGAAAATTCTTTATACAATTTGCCCGTCGGGTTGAAGACGCGCGCTTTGCCTTGCAGCATACCTTTTTCGTAATATTTTTCAATATTTACTTTGCCGTTTTCATAATAAATTTTACATTTGCCGTCCCGTTCCCCGTTTTTGAAACCGCATTCAAAATAGAGTTTGCCGTTTTCAAAAAATTCTTTTACGGTGCCGTCGGGCATGGTGCCTTCGTGTTTTTGAATATCTAAATTTTTATCCAAGGTTTCACGGTATACTTCTTTGCCGTCAATGGAATAAGTACGGATGAACCCGACGTGTAAAGGGTCGTTCATGCTGCTTGTTTTTCTTACAATATCCACCATATTAATCCTCCACCAGTTTTTGAGCCGCCGCAAAGCCGCTGCTCCACGCAAAATGTAAATTAAATCCTCCGCTTCTGCCGTCAACGTCCAACAGTTCGCCGGTAATAAATAATCCCGGGCATTTAAGGGACTCAAAAGTATTATAGTTTATTTCGCGGCAGTTTACACCCCCGGTTGCGGCCATGGCTTCCGTCCACGGGCGCGCCGCGCACACGGTAAAAGCCCATCCCGTAAGCGTTTTCAGCACATTATTCCAGGTGTTCGGGGTCCATTCTTTTACGGGAATATTCTTTTTAATGCCGGCAAAATCTATCAGTAAATTGGCGATATTTTCGTGCAGGAGCCCAGCAAAAAAATCTTTGGCTTTGCGGTGGCCGAATTTTTCCCTGCGTGCCTGCATAAATGCCGCAAAGTCCGTGCGCCCGGGGAAAAAATTTAACTCTACGCTTGCGTTGCCCTGGGGTAAGCGGCGGGTAATGGCGGCGCTGATGTTAATGGCGGCCGGACCGCTGATGCCGTAATTGGTAAAAAGCACTTCCCCTTGGCTTTGGGCCAGAACTTCTTGCCCGGCCCGGGCGGTTAGCGCCACTTGCGCGCGCAAGCCTTGTAAGCGGGATATGGCTTTTTCTTTAATAGTCAGCGCGCATAAAGCGGGTGTGGGGGGAATAATGC
>CAKUDJ010000243.1 GCA_934644855.1 uncultured Elusimicrobiales bacterium | reverse complement strand
GGTAAACGCATGGGGCTGATAAAATGCCAATACCCGCTGCCCGCGCAGGTGGGCGGCCTCAATGGTGGCTCCCAGTTTGTGCGGGTTGTGGGCAAAGTCGTCAATCACTTCAATTTTGTTGTAGCTTCCCACGCTGGCAAAGCGCCGGGCAATCCCGGTAAATTTATTTAGTGCCTTGGCGCACGTTTCCAAATCTACGCCCATTTCCACCGCGGCGGCCACGGCGGCAACCGCGTTCGCCACATTGTGCAGGCCCGGCAAATGCAGGCGGAATTCCTGCCCTTGAATGGTAAAGTCGGAGCCGAAACCGTCCGCCTTAATGGCCGTGGGGTGGAAATCCCCGCCGGTAAGGCCAAAGGTTTTGGCTTTGCCGGAAATAGCCGTTAAGTTGGGTTCTTCCCCGTTCACAATCGCGTGTTTACAATGGGAAATAAACGTTTGGAAATAATCCTGCAAAATGTTAATTTCTTTATGGTCTTTGCGCAGGTTGAGGCACAGCCCCAAATACGGGTGGTATTTTACAATAGAGCCGTCGCTTTCGTCGGCCTCAATTACCAAAATATCGGACTCGCCTTTATACACATTCCCAAAAACGCCCTGCTCTTTTTGCAGGGAAAGAATAGCCGCCCCCGTAATGACGGACGGACTCAACCCCGCAAACGCCAAAATATCATACACCATGGCGGTCGTGGTGCTTTTGCCGCTGGTGCCGGAAACCGCCACTGTTTTGTGGGTGGCAACGTGTTTGGCTAACAGTTCCGAGCGGTGCATAATTTGGATACCCAGTTGTTTGGCTTTTTTAATTTCCGGGTTGTCGTCTTCAATGGCGGAAGAAAGCACCACCAGTTCGGTTTTTTCGTCAATGCCGCTTCCGTCTTGGGCAAACAGGGAAATGCCTAAATTTTTTAAGTACGTCCATAGTGCGAGGTCCGTGTAGCCTTTGCTGATTAACCTGTCGGACCCGGTGACCGTGTCCCCGCTCATGGCGTGCAGTTGGGCCAGCGCGCTCATCCCCACGCCGCCGATACCTACAAAGTGAATTTTCATTTTCTTTTTTCCTTTAACTTAAATTTTGCGTAATCAGACATCGTATAAAATCCGGCTTCGCACTTCATCAGCCAGTTGGCAATATGCAAAGCGGAATGGGCAAATAAATCCCGGTTGAGCGCTTTATGCTCCAGGGTAATTTCGTCCAAAGGGGAGGCAAAACGCACTTGGTGCGTGCCCACAATTTCGCCTTGGCGGGTGAACGTCACTTGTTGCCAGGGCAGGCCCACGGCTTCCGCCAGTTTTTTGGCAGTACCGCTGGGGGCATCTTTTTTATGCACATGGTGTTCTTCGTGCAGGGCGGTTTCGTACCCGCGGTACATACGGGCGGCCAGTTTGGCCAGTTCCGTAAAATAGTACACGCTTAAACTGACGTTGGGCGCATAAAACACGGGTATTTTGTCTTCTTCCTGCATTTGGAATAAAAACGTTTCCGGCAGATTGGTGGTGCCGGTTAAAAACGGTTTCTTCTTTTCCCGCGCCAAATAAAACGCCTCTTGCGCCCCTTGCGGGGTGGAAAAATCCACCACACAATCAAACTGTTTGGGGAGCGGTTGGCCGGGCTCGTGTTGGGCGGCTACGGTTAAGCAAAGGGACGCGTCGCTTTGGATAATCCGCGCGAGCG
>CAKUDJ010000242.1 GCA_934644855.1 uncultured Elusimicrobiales bacterium | reverse complement strand
TGGCAATACGTTCCAGCCCGTAGGTAATTTCTACCGTAATGGGGTTTAAGGAATATCCGGCCATATTTTGGAAATAGGTAAACTGGGTGATTTCCATACCGTCTAACCAAATTTCCCAACCCACGCCGCTGGCGCCCAAGGTGGGGGATTGCCAATCGTCTTCAATCCAGCGCACGTCGTGCTGTTTGGGGTCTAAACCGATGGCTTTTAAGGAATTCAAATAAATTTCTTGAATGTTGGCCGGGGCGGGTTTCATAATAACCTGATATTGGTAATATTTGCCCAGGCGGTTGGGGTTTTCGCCATAGCGGCCGTCAGCGGGGCGGCGGCAAGGTTCCACATAGGCCCGGTTGACGGGTTTTTTAGTCAGCGAGCCGAAAAAAGTTTCCGGGTTGTACGTTCCGGCGCCTTTTTCAACGTCGTAGGGCTGAACAAGCACACAGCCTTGTTTAGTCCAGTATTCGTTCAAGGCGGATATCATATCCTGAAAATTCATGCCGTATTTCATAAGTAATTACATTATATAAAATACTGGGGCGGCTTGGCTTGTTGGGCGCAAACGGGCGGTTTATTGTAAAATATACTTATGATAACCAGCGTGATTTTTGATATGGACGGCCTTTTGTTTAATACGGAAGTGATTTATTTTGAATGTTATAAAAAGGCCGCCAAGGAAAAGGGAGCGGAGTTTACGGCGGAATTGTTTGAATCCTGTGTGGGAATTAGCCAAGCGGATGCCGTGCGCCTCATCCGGCACCATTTCGGCCCACAGTTTGATGTTTCCAACCTGCACGCCCGCACCTATGCCCATTTTGAAACGTATTTAAGCGAGGGGGGGAAGATTGAGTTTCGCCCCGGAGCCAAAGAGGCGGTGGAGTTTTTTCACCGCCGCGGGCTGAAAATTGCGTTGGCGTCCTCCAACATTACCCGTTGGGCGGAACATTTTTTAACGGTGGGCGGCATAAAAAAATACTTTTCCGCCATTACAACGTCCAATGATGTTTCCAACCCCAAGCCGGACCCGGAAGTGTATTTGGTCAGCGCGCAAAAATTGGGGGCGGACGTATCCCAATGTTTGGTGTTTGAGGATTCCGTAGCCGGTGCCACGGCGGGGATTTCGGCCGGAATGCGTACTTGCGTGGTGCCGCAAATCAAACAGCCGGACAGCTTTGTGCGCAACCACGCGTTTAAGATTTATAAATCTTTACAGGATATTTACCCGGATATGGATGAACTGCTTGCTTAAAAAAGGGCCCGTTTTACGGGCTTTTTTTATGGCACGCCGAAGGTAAATTGTATAGCAAAAATTAATGGGCGGGTACCAAATCGGGCAGGGCTTCTTGCAAGGCTTCGCCGGCCTGCGTATAAAAAGCGTGGGTTTCTTCGTCCAACGCAAAACTTTGCGCAGTGTGGAGCGGATACGTTAAATACAGGCTCAAAAACCGCCGGCAAACGCTGTTGCATTTGGAAAGGGACAGTAAATCTTGCGGGTCTTCAAAGCTCAGTCTGGAAAGTTCGTCCTCGTGCATACGCTGCCAAAATTCCGGCGTAATCTGCAAAACAGGCTTTTCCAAACCGAATCCCGCCGCCCGCATCAGGCGCAAGGTAAATGCCGCCGCAAAAGCCGGGTTCGGCTCTCCGTATTCCAGTTCCGTTAAACTTTTTAGTAAAAGCTCAAATTTTTC
>CAKUDJ010000241.1 GCA_934644855.1 uncultured Elusimicrobiales bacterium | reverse complement strand
GCTGTGCGCAAAACTGGTTTTCCGTACGCGTATCTTGCGTTTTTGCCGTGCTTTTTCTACCATATACTAAACCCATTTTAAGGATAAACCTATTTTATGCTAACAAAAAGTCCTCTGGAAAAATACGCCCCCATTAATACCGTGTGTATGCTTATTTTGGCGGCTACTTCTCTTACCGCGTTTTTGGTCTATACCAAAACCGTGCTGATGCCCTTTGTACTGGCGGTATTTATTTATATGGTGGCCAACACCTCCGCCGGGTTTATGAAACAAAAATGGCAAGTGCCCTATATTTTGGGGTTAGTGACGTGCGCCCTCGTGTTTTTGGGCCTGGCCACATTAGCCGTCTTTTTTGTTTCCAGTTCCATAGAAACTTTTGTAAACGGGGCCGATATTTATACGGAAAAATTAAACGATACGCTGGAATGGGCCCTGCAAACCGCCCAAAAATACAGCATTAAATTAAACGCCCAGTTTATTGTGGATACCCTAAACAAAATACCGGTATTTAATATGGTAAAAAGCGTAGGAGGCGGGGTGGTTTCTTTTTTAACCAACTTAACGCTTATTTCTTTATTTGTTATTTTTATTTTTATGGGCAAAGCCTCCTCCGCCGTGGAAAAACCGACGTTGGTAAGCACTATCCAAAAACAAATTTCTTTTTACTTAATCATCAAGTTATTTGTGTCCTTATTGGCGGCGTTTTTTACTTGGCTAGTGCTGCTTGGCGTAAGGAGCGAACTGGCCGGGATGTTGGCTATTTTAACTTTCATCTTAAACTTTATTCCCAATTTAGGGCCGTTTATTTCCACCATGCTGCCTATGCCGGTGCTCTTTTTGCAATACGGGTTGGATTGGCATATCGTACTGGCACTTTGTCTGTTGACGGCCATTCACTTTGTAATCGGCAATATTTTGGAAACCAAATGGTTGGGTAAAGGAATGGATTTAGACCCCGTTGTGGTGATTGCCTGCTTAATCTATTGGGCCCTGGTTTGGGGCATTATGGGGGCGCTGTTAGCCGTGCCCTTAACCGCTATTGCCAAAATGGTGTTTGAACGGTACGAAACCACCAAACCGCTCGCCAACCTGTTGGCCGGGCGGGTGAGCTTAAAATAATTATGAAAAAATCCGTCACCCCGTGGGCGTTTATCCCCACCTTGTATTTAGCCGAGGGCCTGCCGTATATTATCATTAATGCGGTATCCACCGTGTTGTATGCGGACTTGGGTTTTGAAAACACCCAAATTGCTTTTTGGACGGGGTGGCTGTACCTGCCGTGGATTTTGAAAATGTTTTGGAGCCCGTTGGTGGATGCGCGCGGAACCAAACGCCGGTGGCTCCTGGGCGCCCAACTGGCCATGGCGGTTTTATTTTTGGCCTTGGCGCTTTTGTGCGCCGTAAACGCGTTTAGTTTTGCGGCCCAACAAAATAATCTCACTTTTTTCACGCTTTCGCTTTTCGGTTTTTTGGCGGGGGCGTTTGTTTCGGCTACGTTGGATATTGCTACCGACGGCTATTACCTGCTTGCTTTAACCCCGGTGGAACAATCCAAATTTGTGGGCATACGCACCATTTTTTACCGTTTAGCTATGATTTTGGGCAGCGGCGCGTTGGTATCCGCCGTGGGGCTCGTCCGCCCGCAGCTGCCGGGGGCCTTAAACTGGGGTGCCCTATTTGCTTTTTTGGGCCTTGTGTTTGCC
>CAKUDJ010000240.1 GCA_934644855.1 uncultured Elusimicrobiales bacterium | reverse complement strand
AAAAAATACGGCATCACCATAGAAAATATGCAACAAGGCCGCGCGGTATTTAAGGATTTAGGCACCCTGGCCGCATACGTGGAGCAACACCGGGGAAAATAAGGAATCTGCATCCATGCTGACTAAAAATGATATAAAACATATGCTTTCCGACGCGTTGCGTGCGGAACTGGCCCGCACCAAGCAGGATACTTTATCCGTTTTTGAGCACGACAACCCCTCCGCTTTATTTAACACGCTTACCGTAGCCCAACGCTCCCGTTTTGAAGAAATTGCCGGAGATATGTTTAACCAACCGGCCAAACATTTTTCTTCTTTAGAAAATATGGTGAATTACTATTACGCCGCTTTCCTATATTACGGGATTATCAATTTTTTAACATCCGGCACTACCGGGGCTTATAAAAAATGCCCGCATACCCTGGCCATGATAGAAGAAGAAATCTACGGGGTAAAAGCGGAATTTGAAGGGATAAAACGCATTGTCGGCCTGGTTCCCGCACACCATATATATGGGTTTACTTTTACCGTTATGCTGCCCCATATATTAGGGGTGGAAGCGGTGGCGTTTGCGCCTCTCCCCACCGCCAACTGGCAGGAAATCCTCAAACCCGGGGATTTGGTGGTGGGATTCCCCCTCTTTTGGCAATATTGGGTGGAAAGCGGCAACAACTTCCCGCCCGGGGTGCACGCCCTGTGCGCCACTTCTCCGTTAGCGGATGAAACCATTACCCGGTTATACGGGCTGAAACTGGCCCGTTTTACGGAAGTTTACGGCGCCAGCGAAACCGGCGCGATTGCCCGCCGCCACTATGCGAACGAGCCGTTTAAGGTGTTTGACTTTTGGGACATTGACCCCAATGACCAAATCCGCCTGAAGCGCAAATCCGGCCAACGGTGGCAGGTGCTCCCGGACCAGGCAGAAATGGAAAACGCCCGCTTACTACGCCCGTTAGGACGCACGGACTACTGCGTACAGGTGGCCGGGATTAACGTGTACCCGGCCCATGTGGAAGACATCCTTTCCAAACATCCGGCCGTTAAGGAATGTAAGGTACGCTTAATGCGCCCGGAAGAAGGCAACCGCTTAAAAGCGTTTATCGTTCTTAATGAAGGGTACAGCGAAGCCCACTTAGGCATTATCCGCACCTATTTATCCCAAAAATTAACCGTGCACGAAATGCCGCGCAGCTTTACTTTTGGTACACAGCTTCCCATCAACACCCTGGGTAAGGCGCAGGATTGGTAAAATTCCCCCCGGCAAACAGGGGGGTTTCATATAAAACCGCGGACCCCCTGTTTTTTATACATTTTTTATGTTAAAATAAAAGTAGAGACGGCGGGTCCGTCTCCCAGCGTGCTTACGGTAATGAGAGTTTCCGTCGGGCACGTTTTTTTATACCCAAAAGACCCAGAGTATGTTTGGGCCCTTTTTCCCTTGTATTTTCTCTTCAAGGGTGCTATAACATAAGTATAAAGCCGTATTTTGCTCAATTATTTTTATAAACGAGGCTCCTAAATGTTTACAAAATTCTTGTCCCTAGTCTTGAGTTTTACCCTAGTGTTTACCACTATGTCCCCTGCGTTTGCAGAGGCGGCAAGTGCAGCCGCCACGACCCGTGCCCGTGTTGATGCGGGTGTAGACCGCGCGGTGCAGGCACAGCGCGTGCGGAAATTTAATATCAAGAACAAAGCGGCGGAAGTCCGGAAGGTAGT
>CAKUDJ010000239.1 GCA_934644855.1 uncultured Elusimicrobiales bacterium | reverse complement strand
GCAGTATGGAAGATTTATGGGCCTTTAACGAAGAACCCGTGGCCCGCGCCATAGCCGCCAGCCAAATCCCGGTCATTTCCTGCGTCGGGCACGAAATTGATTTTACCATAGCCGATTTTGTGGCGGATTTACGCGCGCCAACGCCGTCCGCCGCCGCGGAATTGGTAGTCAAAAATTCCCAAAACACGCGCGAAACGGTACACCAATTTACCAGGCGTATGGCGCAAGCCGTCAGCATTTTGTATGAACGCGCCGCGCGCCGGTTGGAAAGTGCCCTGGCGTGCCCGGTGTTTAAGGACCCGTCCGTTTTAACGCGGGAGCGGGAACAGCGGGTGGACGAGTTGGTCCTCTCCATGCAGGCGCTTGCCAAAGACGCATACCACCGTTTTGAAAGCCGTTTTTCGGCGGCGCAAAACAAGTTGGCCGCGCTTAACCCGCAGGCCGTACTCAAACGCGGTTATAGCATTACCCGCAACGCGCAGGGGCAAATTATCAGCCAGGTATTGCAAACGCGCGAGCAGGAAACAATTTACATTCAAGTAAAGGACGGTACTATCCGTGCCGAAGTGAAATAACGTATGACTAAAAAAACTTTTGAAACCCAACTGGCCCGCTTGGAAGAAATCGTGGCCGCTTTGGAAGCCGAACAGACGGATTTGGACGCTTCCGTAAAATTGTTTGAAGAAGGCTTAACGCTTTCGCGCGAACTTTCCAAAAAATTGGAAGACGTTAAATTTAAGGTCAGCGCCTTAAAACGCAAAGGGGAAGAACTGGCCCTGGAGCCGTTTGAAGCCAAGGAAGCCGACGATGGCGAATAAAAAATTGCGTTTGGATATGGCCCTGGTGGAGCGCGGGTTTTTCCAAAGCCGCAACCGCGCGCAGGCCAGCATTATGGCCGGGGAAATACTGGTCAACGGCCAGGCGGATACCCGCGCGGACCGCACCATTCTGCCGGAAGATGTTATTTCCATTAAGGAAAAAAGCTGCCCGTATGTGTCCCGCGGCGGCTTAAAATTGGCGGGTGCGATTAAAGCGTGGAATTTGGACGTAAAAGACAAAGTTTGCGTGGATATCGGCGTGGCAACCGGTGGGTTTTCGGACTGTATGTTGCAAGCCGGCGCACGGGAAGTGTACGGCGTGGACGTGGGCAAAGGGCAAATCGCCAGCGAAATGCTGCGCTATAAAAATTTCCATTTCAAGCCGGAAACCAATGCGCGCTATATGACGCCGGATTTGTTTGAAAATGCCCCGCAATTTGCCGCGGTGGATGTGTCTTTTATTTCGCTCAAAATGATTATGGAGCCGTTGTTTAAGGTGCTTGCGCCGCAGGCGGATGTGGTTTTTTTAATTAAACCCCAGTTTGAACTTTCCCCCAAGCAAGTGCCGCACGGCATTGTAAAGACGGAAGAAAACCGCCAAGCGGCTATTGCCAGCGTGCGCGGATTTTTTGAGGAAAACCTGAAAGCCAAATACGGCGCGGAGGGGTTGGAGTTGATGGAGAGCCCGATTAAGGGGGTGCATGGGAACGTAGAGTTTCTATGGCACGTCCGCATTAATAAGGGATAACAGCTGTTGGTAAGCTAGGATTTCAATGCGCGGGGAACAAAAGAACATTTTGTTCCCCGTTCGCATTTCATGGGCAAACAATTTTCCAAATTTAAGCCCTTTTGCGCCGCCTTTAGGCTTGGAGCCCTTGCAGGCTACCGCGCCTAAACTTGCGGC
>CAKUDJ010000238.1 GCA_934644855.1 uncultured Elusimicrobiales bacterium | reverse complement strand
ACCTACGGGTTATATATCGTCACCGCTGCCGACGGAGAAAAGAAAAACGGATTAATTGTAAATACCGTTTTCCAGGTGACGGCCGAACCGCCCAAAATGGCTATTTCGGTCAATAAACAAAGTTTAACCCATGTGTATATTGTAAACAGCGGTAAGTTTGCCGCTATGCCGCTGGCGCAAAATACCAATTTGGCGTTTATCGGACGGTTTGGCTTTCGTACAGGGCGTACGTTTGATAAATTGGCCGGGGTGCCCTATCAGTTAGGGCCTTCCGGCTGCCCGATTATTCAGCAGGATACACTTTCTTATATGGAAGTGAAAGTATCTCACACGGTGGACGTGGGAACCCATACGTTATTTATTGGGGATGTCACGGATGCCGGGCTCTTGCAACCGCAGGGCATACCGCTGACGTATGAATATTACCATACGGTTATTAAAGGTAAAACCCCGGCGGGCGCAACGCATTTATAAAAGGGGAGGAGAAAAATTATGGTGAAATATGTGTGTGAAATTTGCGGATATGTGTATGACCCGGCGGCGGGTGACCCGGAACATGGGGTTGCGGCCGGAACCAAGTGGGAAGATGTGCCGGAAGGGTGGATTTGCCCCGTTTGCGGGGTAGGTAAGGACCAGTTCACCCCTCAAAACTAGCGTTAAAACGCAGATTTGAAAAAAACGCTTAAAATTTAAGCATTTTTTTGCACTAAAAAAAGCCCTCTTTTTAGGGGGCTTTTTTGTGGGTTGAATACGGCGCGGAAAAGGCTATAACTTGCTATAATAACTGTATGAAAATTTTATATGTCATTACCACTACTTGCGTGGGCGGGGCCGAACAAGCCATGGCACAGTTGGCGCAGTATATGAAAGAACACCAAGCCGAAGTGCGGGTGGTTTCTTTACATACGCCGGGTGCGGTGGCAAACCAATTAATCAAAAAAGGGGTTCAGGTAGAAACCCTGGATATGCAGCGTATGCCTACCCCGGGCCAAGTGTGGAAGTTAAGGCAAATTATAAAATCTTTTCAGCCGGATATTGTGCACGCCATGTTATATAGCGCCATAGAATTATGCCGTTTGGTGCGCTATACTTGCAAATTTACGTTAGTGACTACCCCTCATTTTGATATGTCGCGCCAACCTTATTTATGGCGGGCGGTGGACCGGACCTTAAAAAGTTTGGACAAAATTTCCTTTGCGGAGTCGTTATCCACGGCGCAATACTTAATCGGGCATCAGAAATATCTTAAAAGTAAAGTCTACTTACTGCCTAACAGTATAGACCGTAAGCGTTTTGCGCGTAATTTTGAAAAACGCCAAACCGTACGCACCAAGTGGGGGGTATCTTTACGGGAAACCGTATTTATTTGCGTGGCGCGTTTATCCTCGGAAAAGAACCACATAACGCTGTTAAAAGCGTTTAAGCAAATGCTTTCCAAACATCCGCAAGCCCGGTTGGTATTGGTGGGGGACGGCCCGGAACGGGATAATATAGACCTTTTTATAGCGTCTAATGATTTAACCGGCAAAGTTATTTTAGAGGGGCAACAGCAAGATGTCAGCGCGTTTTTATCGGGCGCGGATGTGTTTGTGTTAAGCTCTAATATAGAAAGTTTGCCGCTTGCTTTACTGGAATCTATGGCGGCGGGGTTGCCGGCATTGGTGACCAACGTGGGGGATATTCCCCGGTTTGTGGAGCATGGCCAAAGCGGATTTATTTGTAAGCCGGGGGATAATAC
>CAKUDJ010000237.1 GCA_934644855.1 uncultured Elusimicrobiales bacterium | reverse complement strand
CTGATAATAAAGCCGTATTTTTCAAACGCCGGGCCTTAAAAGAGGTTATTGCGGCCTTTGACCGCGGAGAGTTGGAAACTGCCGCTTTCCGTATTCCCTTTACCGTGATTCCCAAAGAATCTAAATCCACGGTACGTTGCTGTATTTACAAGGAACGGGCGGTTTTCCGCGCGCGCACGTTGGCCGCTTTGGGCGGCAGCGTGGAACAAGACGACGAAGCCACTTCGCTCAACGAATACGCCAAACAAGCCCTGTTGCGCAAAGACGTTCCCGCCACCCCGCTGACGGTTATGGATATTGCCTGCAAAGGGTGCGTAAAAGCCCGCCATTTGGTGACGGAAGCCTGCCAAGGTTGTTTGGCGCGCCCGTGCCAACAAGCGTGCCGCTTTGGGGCTATTTCGTTTGAAAACGGACACTCCAAAATTGACCCCGAAAAATGCAAAAACTGCGGCCAATGCAAAGAAGCCTGCCCCTACAACGCCATTACTTATGTGCCTGTACCGTGCGAACAATCCTGCCCGGTCAACGCCATTCACAAAGGCGAAAACGGCTTTGCGGAAATTGATTTTGATAAATGTATTTCCTGCGGGCATTGCATGGACGCCTGCCCCTTTGGCGCTATTATGGAACGCAGCCAATTAGTGGATATTTTAAGCACCATTAAAAGCGGTAAAAAAATCTGCGCCATGGTGGCCCCGTCTATTGTGGGGCAGTTTGACTGCACCTTGCCCCAACTGCTGACGGCTATTAAAAAAGCCGGGTTCACCAAAGCCACCGAGGTTGCCTTGGGGGCGGACGTCACCACCGCGCACGAAGCGGCCGAGCTGATTGAACGCCTGGAACGCGGCGATAAATTTATGACCACCTCTTGTTGCTCCGCGTGGATTCAAGCCGTTAAAAAGCATTTGCCGGCCTTAAAACCGTTTGTATCCAGCACGCTGACCCCCATGGCTTATACCGCCGAAATTGAAAAGAAAAACGGTTTTGCCACCGTGTTTGTGGGGCCGTGCGTTTCCAAACGCGTGGAAGCCACCGAAAACGCCAATGTGGATTATGTAATGACGTACGAAGAGCTGGGCGCTTTGTTGGATGCCAAAAACATCAACCCGGCCGAATGTGAAGAAACCCCGCTTGACCCGTCTATTTCCGCCGAGGGACGCTATTACGGCGTGACCGGCGGCGTGGCCCAAGCGGTAGAAAACGCCCTGCCCGGGCACCCCATTAAAAAAATGGCTATTAACGGCTTGGATAAAAAAGCGATGCTTATGCTCCAAGCGTATGCGCGTGGAGTGGGCGACTTCCAGTTATTGGAAGTAATGAGCTGCAAAGGCGGCTGCATCGGCGGGCCTTGCACCTTAAAAAAACAGGCGCAAGTGATTAAACCCATTAAGGATTTAGTGGCCCAAAGCCCCAAAGTAAAACCCGCCGTATTGCCCGAAAGCAACCCGGCCGACAAGAAAGAAGAATCTAAATAAGCCGTATTGAAACCCAACACCCCGGTTGAACAAACCGGGGTGTTTTTTGCGTGTGCCCCCGCACCCTGCGAGCCGCACCCCGACCAAACATTCCTACTAATCACCCCATGCGGAGAGCCGCACCCTGCGGGCAGCACCTTGCAGGCCGCACCCTGCGGGTGGCCTTTGCAAAAAGGCTAGCATCCCGAATTGCCGTCCGCAGGACAAATTTATTTTTATACGGGCATTTTACAACCTTTTACTCTTGGGGTTGCACCCCTTACCCGCC
>CAKUDJ010000236.1 GCA_934644855.1 uncultured Elusimicrobiales bacterium | reverse complement strand
GACGCGGCCGGACAAAAGCATAACCTTGGGATGATTGGTTCCGGTAGTTTTATTGCGGCACAAAAAGCGGCCTTTGAGTTGGTTCATCAAATAAATCCTACGGTAAAATGGGAGAAACCAACCACAGAAACAACAAACTATGAACAGGCGGGTGCTCAACTCTTGCAAGTTCTAATAGAAAACCGCATTCCTGAAGCTATACATGATAAATATCCAAATTCTAACCGGTATAAACGGCTTGCTAAAACCACCCAGATGAGGCAACAACGGAACAATGATTCTTACAAAATTGTTCCCTTGGAAAAATAAACTTCCTTTATTTACACACTCCCCAAGCCAAATCTAGGGGAGTTTTTGCTTTACAGCGTGATAGTTTCCAAGTCTTCCGGCACATATACCGGGCCGGAAAACGCCTGCTGCGCCTCGGCCGTGTATAAGGCTTTGCGTTGCGCCGGGTGATTGTCTTGCGTGTGGTACAAAATTAAGTGTTTGGCGTTTAGTTGCTGTGCCGTGCGGGCCGCATCTAAGGCGGTGCTGTGGTGCTTTTCATAAGGCTTGAACTGCTCGCGCTCCCCATACAGGCAAAACGCCTCGCTCATCAGCCAATCCGCATTTTGTGCGTATGGTTGGCAGAGCGGGTTATAGGGTTCGTCCCCCAAACAAACAAGCGTTTGGCCGCCCGGCAGCGTGGCGCGGTAGCCGAATTGTTTTATTTTGGTGGAACGAATATCAAAAGCGGTACAGTTAATTCCCGCCGCTTGGAACGTATCTCCGTCTTTAAGCACTATAAACCGCACGCCGTTATCCAGTACGGCTTGCAGTTTGGGGGTGAGTGTCATACGGCAGAACGCGCGCAGCTTTTCTTCACATTCGTCATGGCAGTAAATCGTCAGCCCGGGGTGCTTGCCCCGCACAAACAGGGATGCCGCCAGGCGAATCACCCAAATAACGCCTAAAATATGGTCCGTGTGCCCGTGGGTAAGGAACAGGGAGCGGATGTTTTCCATGGCAATATGGGCTTTTTCCAACTGGGCCAAAATGCCGTTGCCGCCGCCGGCATCCGTCAAAAAGTATTCGTTGTTGTTTTGCAAAGCAAAGCAAGTATTGTAATAGCGGGTCACCAACGCGTTGCCGGTTCCCAATAGAATTAAATTTGTAGGCATACTATATTGTATAAATTTAACTTTTATCCGGTAAAACGCGCGCAAAGGCCCAAAAATTAATAAAATATAATAAATAGTCCGGGAAGGGTGGCCGAGTGGTTTAAGGCGTCAGTCTTGAAAACTGATGTAGGGTCTTCCCTACCGAGGGTTCGAATCCCTCCCCTTCCGCCATGGGTAGAGAGGTGCCCCCGTGAAACAATTTGAAGCCCCCAAAACCGTCTATCGGTTCAAAGATGCTTTATACATCAACCTTACCAACCGTTGCCCCAATTTGTGTGCTTTTTGCATTAAAACCAAATGGAAAATGCAATTTAACGGCTACAACCTTAATTTGAACGGGCAGGAACCCACCGCCCGCCAAGTGTTAGATACGTTGGAGCGCGAAATGAAATCCGCCCCCGTGCAGGAAGTGGTTTTTTGCGGCTATGGGGAGCCTACCATGCGCCTGAATGAACTGTTGCTGATTGCCAAAACCTTAAAAGGGTGGCAGGCGCAGGCGTTGTTTGCGCCGCTTAAAATCCGCCTGAACACGAACGGTTTGGGCAATATGATAAATCATCAAAATATTGTGCCGCTGTTAAA
>CAKUDJ010000235.1 GCA_934644855.1 uncultured Elusimicrobiales bacterium | reverse complement strand
TTATGCACTTTACCGGTATAGTAAAGGATTCTTTCAGAGGTGGTGGTCTTACCGGCGTCAATGTGCGCGATAATACCGATGTTTCTGATTTTATCTAACGGATAGGTTTTGAATTCAGCCATATCTTTAGTTCCCGATTACCATTTGAAATGGGCAAAAGCGCGGTTGGCTTCGGCCATTTTATGCACGTCTTCTCTTTTCTTGAAAGCGGTGCCTTCTTTTTTGGCGCCCAAGATGATTTCTTCGGCCAATTTTTCAGCCATCGGGCGGCCTTTGCGGCTTTGCGCGGCGCCAATCAACCAGCGCATAGCCAAAGAGGTGCTGCGCAACGGTTTTACTTCCGTAGGAACCTGATAAGTAGCACCACCTACGCGGCGGGCTTTTACTTCCACCAACGGGCGGACGTTTTCAATGCATTTATTGAATACGTCCAACGCGTTTTCTTTGGTTTTTTCGGCAATGATAGCCATGGCGCCGTCTAATACTTTTTCGGCAGCGGAAGTTTTACCTTCAAAATTCAATTTGTTAATAAACCGGGAAACCAACACGGAATTGTACTTAAAATCCGGTGCGGGTTGCGGTCTTCTGTCTCTGGGTCTTAAACCTTTTCTAGGCATACTATTCTAACTCCTAAATTATTTACCGGCCTTGGGTCTCTTTACGCCGTAAAGAGATCTGCCCTGTTTTCTGTTTTCAACGCCCGACGCGTCCAACGCGCCGCGAATGATGTGATAGCGCACACCCGGCAAGTCTTTCACACGGCCACCGCGCACTAACACAATAGAGTGTTCCTGCAAGTTGTGGCCCACACCGGGAATGTAAGCGGTGACTTCCACTTTGGAGGTCAACTTTACACGGGCAACCTTTCTTAAAGCAGAGTTAGGCTTTTTGGGGGTTGTGGTATAAACACGGGTGCAGACGCCTCTTCTTTGAGGGCAAGCTTGCAACGCCGGGGATTTCGTTCTGTGAATTTCTTTCGCCCGTCCGTATTTCACTAATTGGTTTACTGTTGGCATTACTTCTCTCCTGTTTCTTTGCGTTTTTCTTCAAACTCTTCGGCAATTTGCCGGGCGGAAATACCCGTACCCGCCGGAATCAAATGGCCTACGATTACATTTTCTTTCAGGCCTTGCAATTCGTCCACCTGGCCCGTAATTGCGGCATCCGTCAAAACCTTGGTGGTTTCTTGGAAGCTTGCCGCGGATATAAACGATTCGGAAGCGAGGGATGCTTTGCTGATACCCAAAAGGATGGTTTCCGCATCCGCCAAGTTTTTGCCGGCCGCTTTCATCTTCGCGTTTTCTCTGAGCCAGCTGGCTTTGCTGCGGATTTCACCTTTCAGGAACGCCGTATCACCCGCGTCCAGAATTTTTACGTTCCCCAACATCTGACGGACAATAACCTCAATATGTCTGTCATTAATCGTCACGCCCTGCAGTCTGTACACTTCCTGAATGGCGTTTAACAGGAACTCTTGTGCTTCTTTATCGCCTTTGACGCGCAACACATCGTGCGGGTCAATCGCGCCGTCGGTCAGGGCTTCGCCCACGCCAACGTGGTCGCCTTCGTACACGACCAAGTGTTTGCCTTGCGGAATGCTGTACTGTTTAACCTGGTTGGTTTCTTCATTCCGCACGACTACTTCAATCAAACCTTTCGGGGACGTTTCCAAGCTCACAATCCCTTCAAACTCGGCAATAATGGCCGGGTTGCGCGGGCGGCGGGCTTCAAACAATTCCGCAATTC
>CAKUDJ010000234.1 GCA_934644855.1 uncultured Elusimicrobiales bacterium | reverse complement strand
GCTATCCGCAGTTTATAGATTGGCATAACGGTATGCCACCGCTTGTTTCCGGCTGCTTAAACACATAAAATATGGAACCCCTGCTATTTTTATGCGGGGTTTTTCTTTTTTGAAAAGGCTTTTTTAGCGTATTTTACGACAATACAAATAAGAATTATTACTATTAAGTTGAAAAATAAGCTATAATAAATGTACGGATTTTAATAATTAAATTTTTAGGAGGCCACTAAATATGACCGCACAAGAAAAAAAAGTAATTGAAAATAAACTTTCCGATATGAAACAGGAATTAGACGCTGTAAAAGGTTCTAAATGCGAAGTTTACAGCCGTGTAGTGGGCTATTTGCGCCCGGTACAAAACTGGAACAAAGGTAAAAAAGAAGAATACGAAATGCGCAAAACGTACGAGGTGGAAAACGCCAAAAGACCTTGTGAAACTTGCAAATAAGTCTGTCGTTATTGTATAAAAATCCCCCGGTCGGAAACATTGTTAAAGCTTCCGCCGGGGGGTTTGCATACTAACCGGCGTTGGGGTGCGTCTGGCATTATGGATAAAACTGTTGCGTTCTTTTTTTGGGATAAATGTTGCTGTTTTTTGGCCGGATAAATATGAAAGGGTTGTAATCGTTTTTTTTTTTGTTATATTGGGAAATACGCATTTGGTAGTAACCCCCTCTTATCTGCCGGGTAAAAAGGCTTGGAGAGGGCATTTTGACGGTTTTTATGACTATAACAAAAGGGAGCACGCATGAAAGGGTTTACATTAATTGAGTTGTTGGTAGTGGTGTTGATTATTGGAATATTAGCTTCCGTTGCTTTGCCGCAATATACCAAAGCGGTGGAACGCGCCCGCACGGCCGAAGCGCTTTCTATCACCAAATCCGTACAGAATGCCATAGATGTTTATGGCTTGGCTACCGGCTATGTTTCCAGCCAAACTTTTATGGGCGTTGCCCCGGCCGGGGGGTATATGTCTAACGGAGAATTGGATTTAGATTTGGATAAAACTTTGCAATGCAGTAAAGATGATATGATTTGCGAATCCAAACATTTTACGTATTATGCATGGTGTGACGGTGCCTGGTGCGCCGTGGGGGCTATCCGCGGAAAATGTGCCCGCGGGGCTTGCACGCCGCCGTATACGCTGGTTAAAGAAACGACATTTGGCCCTTGGAGGAGCACTTGTTATGCGTGTGAAGCAAATGGAGATATAGGGCATACCGTTTGCAAAGGTTTGGAAGGGCAAGGTTGGGTGTATAATAGCGGCTGCGAAACTTAAATTTTTTATCAAATCCGCCTTATCTGTTGTTGGTAAAATTTATCGGTAAAGTAAAACCCCTTGTGTTTAAGGCTGGCACATTGTAAAAGCAGGCCCTCAACATACAAGGGGTTTTGGTTTTTATCTGTTATTTTAGTATTCAAAATACAGAATTATACCACTACATTGAAGTAAGCTATTTCCAAAGAGTTTTACGTTGGCGTGCCGTGAGCCTAACCCCGGGAACAGGGCGGCGTTCTGCTTATTTGAAAATCTTTTGGAAGCAGAACTATCCTTCGGGCCGGACCTTGCGGTTTTTGCCTTTTGGGCCGTTTTCCTCAAACAAAAACAGCGTTCCGGCCCTAATCAAGCGCTCCGGGGCATTTATCTTGCCGCCCGACGCAGGCAGAGCCGTTAGCCTGCGCCGCCACCCAAATAAAAAAAGGAACCGCCTAAAAGCAGTTCCTTTTGGTAAATGGTCGGGCACGGAGTAGTGACT
>CAKUDJ010000233.1 GCA_934644855.1 uncultured Elusimicrobiales bacterium | reverse complement strand
TAAAATTTGCGAACATTTTTTCCTCTTTATAAATAATTTACCTATTTATTATAGCAATTCTGGGGGCGTTTTTCCCGTAAGGCTTTTGGCGGCGGCGGGATATTTTTAGGTGCGCAAGCAATAAATTAGTACAATAGGGGTTATGTTAATCACCGTGCTGTTTACCTTATTCATTATAGGCAGTTTGTGGGGCATTTGGGCGGGCGGCAGTTGGTTGCCCTCCAAAGCCCGCGCGTGGTATTGGCGGGTGTGGGGGGTGCTCTATTTGGGTAGTGTGGCCTATTTGGCCCTGTTGTGCCGGTCCCCCAAGGTAATGCGCGTGTGGAAGTTGGAACCGTTTGACGTTTACCGCCAAGCCTTGCATTGTATTTGGGAGCACAGTACCGCCCCGGTTTGCCGGGCTGTTTTCAGCACGCGGAAGAATGTGTTTCGCATTTCCCAAGGGACGCCGCTGCAAGATGAATGGCTCAACATTGTGTTTTTTATGCCGCTTGGTTTCTTGTGGCCGCTTTTATGGCCTAAAGCCGGGTGGAAAAGCGTGCTTGCGGGCGGGTTGGGTTTATCTTGCCTGGTGGAATTGTTGCAGGCGTTTACCCGCCGCGGCGTGTTTGAAACGGATGATGTGCTTAATAATGCGCTAGGGGCGTTGGCGGGATATGCTTTATACCGGTTGGTTGCCCGCCCGTCCGCCCCCAAATAGCCCGTTTTTGGTGTACCTGAACATAAAATTGATATAATAAAAAAGCTGACTTTTTAATTCAACGGAAAAGTGCCAAAGCCAAAGGGCTGCACAGTCTTGAATAATTTGTGAAAGAGAATCAATAATGGAAAAAAATATTTTTTTGCTTTTGGGCGGTAATAAATTAAATTTCGGTATTCTTAAAAAATTTAAGAACTTAGGATACCGGGTTTTTGTGGTGGATTGGAATGAACATCCGCAAATGACCGGGGATAAGCACTACCGCATTGATGTAAAAGATTCTGCCTCCATTATACAGGCATTGAAACAGGACCATGTTTTTGATAAAGTGGCTTTTGCCTATTCCTCTATTGATTTGGCCGTACCCAGCGTAGCCGCACTAAACAGGGCTTTCGGATTGCAGACGATTTCGGACGGTGCCCTTAAAAATGCGGTTTCCAAAGCAAATATGACTGAAACCTGGGCCCGGGCCGGATTATTGAACCGTATTTCAAAACGCTATACCGCTTGGGCGGCCGATATTGTTGAATTTAATAAAACTTGCAAACTTATCATTAAGCCGGATAATTCCGCCTCCAGCCGCGGTATTACCATTATAGATAAAAATTCTCCCGTAGATACCGTAAAATCAGCCTTTGAAAAAGCCCTCCGGGAAGCAACAGACAAAACCGTTGTAGTGGAAGAATTTGTAGAAGGTACCGAGTTTACGGTTGAAATGTTGGGGGATGGGTTAGGAAATGTTTGTGTGTATGGGATTTCAAAAAAAGCCCATACCCAAAATACAAACAATAATAAAATTGCCGTTAAGCTGCATTATAATTGCATTCCCGAAGATTTACAGCAAAAAATTGCCGCGTATGCAATACGTTGTTATAAAGCGTTGGGGTTTTCTTCTTCGTTAGGCCATTTGGAAGTTTTGCTGACCGCAAACGGTGTTTTGTCCCCGGTGGAAATCGGCGCGCGTTCAAGTGGGTTTATCGCTTCCGACTTGGTGGACATTGTTTCGGGCCGTGATTTTTTGGTAGATACCATGAATGTTTTGAATGGCGGGAAAGTAATGAAC
>CAKUDJ010000232.1 GCA_934644855.1 uncultured Elusimicrobiales bacterium | reverse complement strand
CGGCGGAAGCAGACGCAAAAGCCTTGCGGGAGTGGAAACGCACCACGCAGCAAACGCTCAAGCGCTTACTGGTTAAGGTGGATAAAGAAATCCAAAAATCCCGGCAGGACGAAAACGCCCCCCTTTGAGCGAGCGTTTTAGATAAGCGGGGGAGGTTTGCCTCCCCCGTTTTTAACTAAAGATACATGGCTTAACGGCAGGAAAAACTATGGCAAAGAACATTGTGGAAGTAGAAATACGCAAAATCCCGTTGGAAGTGGAAATCCCGGAGTTGGGCGGGGTGGAAATTACCAACCTGGCCGCCGAAGTGGAAAACAAAATGCGGGAAATCAGCGAAAACGAAGAAGTCATAGACACGCTGAAACTGGCTCTCCTGACGGCGCTGCACTTTGCCGCGCAGGCATACATCCGGGGCGAAAATGAGGGCGGACGGCGCAAGGAAGAAGAAGCCCGGGTAGACGGTTTAATTGCCAAATTAAAATCATCTTTATAAGGGGTATGTATGGCGGATGATGAAAATTTAATGCCTTTGGCCGCGCGCCAAGCACCCAAAACGCTGGAAGATTTTGCCGGGCCGCATTTGTTAGGGCCGGGCAAAATGTTGCGCCGGCTGTTGGAAACGGACACCTTAAAATCGGCCGTGTTTTTCGGCCCGCCCGGTTGCGGCAAAACCGCCACGGCGCGCTATATTGCTTCGCGCACCAACGCGGTGACGGTAGAGCTGAACGCCGCGGCCGCCGGCGTGGCGGACCTCAAAAAAGTATTGGCGGAAGCCAAAGAGCGTATGAAAAACCCCGGCTTTGGGGAGCGCCGCACGCTGGTTATTTTAGACGAAATCCACCATTTTAATAAAACCCAGCAGGACGTGCTTTTGCCGTCTGTGGAGCGGGGCGAGATTATTTTAATCGGCATTACGACCGAAAACCCCTATTTTTACATTAATACAGCGTTGTTATCGCGCTTTTCCGTATTTGAATTTAAGCCGTTGGGCCCGGGGGATTTGCGCAAAATCCTGTTCCGCGCCGCCGCCAAAGAAAACGCCAAACTGACGGACGAAGCCACGGAATATTTTATTGTGCAATCCAACGGCGACGGGCGCAAAATGTTAAACGCGCTTGAAATTGCCGTACTAACCACGGAGCCGGACGGCGCGGGCATCAAACAAATAGATTTGGAAATTGCCAAAGAGTGCATCCAAAAGCGCCACTTAAATTATGATAAAAAAGGCGACGAACATTACGATATTATTTCCGCCTTTATCAAATCCATGCGCGGCTCCGACCCGGACGCCACCGTGTATTGGTTGGCGCGTATGTTGGAAAGCGGCGAGGACCCGCGCTTTATTGCCCGCCGTATTTTTATTTGCGCCAGCGAAGACGTGGGCCTGGCAGAGCCCGCCGCCCTGATGATTGCGGAGGCGGCTTTCCGCGCCGCGGAAGTATTGGGTATGCCGGAAGTGCGTATCCCGTTGGCGCACGCGGCTATTTATGTGGCCTGTTGCCCCAAAAGCAACTCCGCCTACAACGCCATTAATGCCGCGTTGCAGGAAGTGCGCGAGGGCCGCTACCGCCCGGTGCCGGACCATTTGCGTTCGGGCGGCAAAAACCGCGGCTATAAATACGCGCACGACTACCCCAACCATTACGTCAAACAGCCGTATATGCCCGCCCCGCTCCAATTTTATGAGCCGGGCACTTTGGGCAAAGAACCCGCCCTGGCGGAGCGGCTCAAAAAAATCAAGGGGGAATAATGGAACCCGAAAGACCTTTTTGCGGCC
>CAKUDJ010000231.1 GCA_934644855.1 uncultured Elusimicrobiales bacterium | reverse complement strand
GGTGTGCAGGCGGTCAATGGCTTCCGTGGCAATCGCCAAGGCGGAGTCAAAGCCGAAAGTCTGGTCCGTGGAGCAGAGGTCGTTATCAATGGTTTTGGGCACGGCTACAATCGGCATACCCAGGTCCACAAATTGTTGGGACATATGGAGCGTGCCGTCCCCCCCCACGGTAATTAAGGCATCCAGTTGGTTTTCCTTAAAATTGTGCATAACGACGGAGGACAAATCTTTCGGGTCCTGCGGCGTGCCGAAAGGCGGCAGCGTATATTTGAACGGGTTAGCGATATTACTGCTGCCCAAAATGGTGCCGCCTTGCGTTAAAATGTTAGATACGGTTTCGTCGGTAATGTTGATGAACTCGTTGCGCACAAGGCCGTCAAAACCGTTTTTGAAACCCAAAACTTCAATCCCGTGGCCCAGGGCGTTTTTGCTTACCGCCCGCACCACAGCGTTCAAACCGGGGCAATCTCCGCCGGCGGTTAAAATACCAATTTTATGAATACTCATTTGCACCCCTCCATTACATATATTTGGACAGATAACTTAAAATCCACAAGATAAAAAATTGTCCGTCAATAAAGGTTTCCTGCCGCACACTGCGCACCGTAAGGTGGCTATAATAATATATTACAATATAAATGGTATACAAATTACCTATTAAAAGCATACCAACCAAAGTGGGCTTCCACGGCATAAGCCACAGCGCCGCCAGTACGCCCGTAAGCGCGGCCAACATACAAGCCACGGCCCCTTTGGTCGCCGTAATGCCAAAGGCTTTGTAGAATGTTTCTTTCCCTACCATTAAATCTTTATTAGCCGACGAAAACCCCAACGTGACGGAGCGCATAAACACCAGCAGCGCCGCATAAAACACCGCCAAACAGGTGGCTTTTTGGAACGGCAGCCCATGGGCATACGCCGGCAGCCACGCACACGCAAACGCCCAACCCAGGGCCGTCACCACGTCTTTTGTTCCCGGGAAGGAAAGGAGTTTTGATTTTAGCGCGTGGCGGAACGGATAGAAGAACCCCGCCGCCAAAAAGGCCAGGGCCAATAAGAACGCTTGCCACCCGGCGGTAGCCGCCATCCCCAGCGCCGCGGCGCACGCCGTTAAGCTGACGGCCAGAGTGGCCTTGCCCGCCCGCACGGACGAATTTTCCAACGCCCGGTTTACGGACGTCAGGCTGAAAATGAACAACCACGAAAACGCCAATAACGTCCAATCCGTTTTGGCCCCTTCCAGTTTCATACAAACGTAAGTAAGAGCCATGGCGGCAAACGCGGTATAAAAAGAGGAGCGCACAAAAGCGTTCCACGCGCCTTTTAAGCGGGCCGTCCACGCAAAGCGGTTGCGGGTGCGGCGGGTTTCGCGTACCCAGTTGGCTACTTTATCAATCACCCAGTTGGGGGTGGAGGCCCCGGCGGTAATAAAAATTTTTTGCGGGCAGAGGACTTGTTCCGGCTGAAGCTCCGCTTCCGTTTCTACATGCAGTACGCGCGGGGCGAGCCCCTGGCACAAAAGCGCCAAACGCGCCGTATTGGCGCTGTGTTTGCCGCCCACCACAATTACTAAATCCGCATTTTTGGCAAGTTCCACCGTTTCTTTTTGGCGGTCTTTGGTGGGTTGGCAAACGGTGTTGGAAATTTGGCACACCGCCGCTTTGGCTTTGATAATTTCGGCCGTTTCGTAAAAGACGCTTTCTTTTTGGGTGGTTTGGGAAACCACATTTACTTTATCAAAAGCGGGCAGTTTGCGGGCTTCTTCCGGGCCGGATACCACCACGCCTTTGCCTTGCGTATAGCCTAGCAGGCCGATGA
>CAKUDJ010000230.1 GCA_934644855.1 uncultured Elusimicrobiales bacterium | reverse complement strand
CGAAAAGGCCCTTAAACGCGTATATTATTATAACGATATGAACGCGTTTGAAGACGCTTTTTGGAAGTGGACCAACGCGGGCGGGAGCGGGTATTCGCTCTAATGCCGGATAATTTTTATTTTTGCCCCAGGGACCCGGACGGGTCCCTTTTTTATTCCCGGGAAAAGAGAAACCGGCGGAAGTTTTTTCCAAACAAACTTTGTGCCCGGTGCCTGGCGGTAAATGGTGCTTCGTTCCAACCAAAATAAAACCCGCAAACAACCCGGCTATCTCCCGGGGGCAGCCTGCGGAACTGTGAGCGGAAGAACGGTAAAATGACCGCCGCAAACGGTGTTTTGGGTAGAGTCGGTGGGGTGGTGCCCCGGTATAAAAAGTTAAAAAAAAGACGTTGTTTTTAGGCATAAATAAGCCCTCCGTCCGGGAGGGCTTTTTGCAAGTAAAGCAATGCTTATTTGGCTTCGCAGTGGTGTTGCATTCCGTGGTAAAGCACATCAATATCATATTCTTCACCGCATTTGGGGCAGCGGGTTTCGGCCGGTTTGGTGGATTGCAGCGTTTTTTGTTCTTTCTGTACTTTTTCCGCTTTAGGCGCCGGCATACAATATACATCCGGGTCGGCGGAGCATCTGCGTCCTTCCACTACGGGTTCACCGCACCGGCGGCATTTTTCCGCTTGGGCCGATTGTTGGGCTACTTGGTTGTAGTAGTATTCAAAGGTATGTTTGGCGCGGCCGTTGTTGGCATCGCGGTCTTTTTGCAACAAAATTTCGGCTTTGTTGGCAATCAGTAAATCTAATTCTGTCAGGCCGGGCATTTCGGGTTCGCCGTGAGGGCCGGCTTCTTCCGCCACGCTGACGCTGACTAAATTAGAATGGGGTTCCCCGTCACAGGCATCTTGCTGGTCAGAGGCCGCGGATTCCACCCAATAAAAACCTGCTTCCGGTTCGCCAGATCTGCAATTATCTTTACATTTGTGGCGGATACCATAGTACAACTCGTCAATGGAGTATTCTTCCAAGCAGTTGGGGCAGCGGGCTGCCTGTTTTGCCGGTTGGGCGGCTTTACGCGCTTTTTTGGCTTTTACGGTCTTGGGGGCGGGCATACAATATACATCCGGGTCCGCCGGGCATTTGCGGCCTTCTACTACCGCTTCACCGCACCAACGGCATTTTACTGCCTTGGCAACTCTGCGTGCTTTTAAGACGCGTTTTTGCAAGACGTTTTCCAATTTTTCCTCGGTTTTGGAATCTTTTTTAGGTGTTTTAACGGGTTGGGCATTGGCACAAACAGCAACCGTAAACAAACATAATACAGATACTGCTAATTTGTTGAATTTCATACATCCTCCTTAAAATGGGTCCTGCTTGTTATTACTATAAATCTTTTTAGACGGTTTTTACAGGGCCTTATGGCCTATTTTTTATAGATTTTGGACCTAGGCCTTTTTTAGGCCCTTGCTTTACAATCCGGCCGGAGTGTGTGCCCCGGTGCAGGTGGAAAATATAAAAAAGGGAATTTATAAAATAGAAAAATTTACTACAATAAGTATTATGATTATACCTACTATTATTGAAAAGAATGTCGGATATGATATTTTTTCGCGGTTATTAAAAGACCGTATTATTTTTGTCGGCGGGCGCGAGGGGGAAGTGGATACCGCCAGCGCCAATATGATTATCGCCCAGCTTTTGTATTTGGATGCCGAAGACTCCCAACGGGAAATTAACCTGTATATCAATTCTCCCGGCGGTATGGTGACGGCCGGCCTGGCTATTTACGATACCATGCAGTTTATCAAAGCCCCCATCACCACTATTTGCATGGGCCAGGCT
>CAKUDJ010000229.1 GCA_934644855.1 uncultured Elusimicrobiales bacterium | reverse complement strand
GGCGGGCGGATAGCGATAAATCCACCGCCGGAATGACCGGGGCCGCCGCTACCGGGCGCGCATTACCGAAAGCCGTTTCCCCGGCGCTGTTTAGAATCAGCCCGAAAATTTTATTTTCGTCCACAAAGCGCACTTCCCGCTTTTGCGGATGAATGTTTACATCAAATTCCCCCGGCTCCAACGTCAGGTACACCAAAAACGCCGGGTGGCGGTCTTTGGGGCGGACGTTTTGCAACGCCTTGTAAATGGCCTGCTGAACGGTTTTGGATTCTATCGGGCGGCGGTTAATAAATATCATTTGGAAATCCCGCACCGCCACCAACTTATCCGGCGGGGTTAAAAACAACTGCAAACCGCAATCATCAAAATTTTTATAAACCAGGCTTTCCGTCACCGGGCCGCCTAAAATTTCCCGCGCGCGGGCGCGGACGGCCGCTTCCTGCGGGCCGGTTTGGGCCGGCAAATTATACATTTCCCGCCCGCCGATACGCACCCGGTAACCCACTTGGCAGTTGGCCAAGGCGCTTTCTTCCGCTACTTTCAACAGGCAGGCGCGCTCGTACGAATCACTTTTTAAGAATTTGCGCCGCGCGGGCGTGTTAAAAAACAAATCGCGTATTTCCACCGTGGTACCGGGCATAGCCGGGGCCGGGGCGCGGCAAATAATTTCTCCGCCGGAAAGTTCCAAGCGGTGCCCTTGCCCGCCCGCGGTGCAACTGCTAATGCTCATGCGCGACACCGCCGCCACGGAAAACAACGCCTCCCCGCGGAAACCGAACGTATGCAAATGGGCTAAATCTTCAAACGAGCAGATTTTACTGGTGGCATGGCGGCGGACGCTTAATTCCAAATCCTGCTCGTCCATACCGCAGCCGTTATCGTTAATGCGGATGAGTTCTTTGCCCGCGCCCTCAATATCTATATTAATGGCGGTGGCGCCGGCATCTACGGCGTTTTCCAACAGCTCTTTCAGCACCCCGGCGGGGCGCTCTATTACTTCCCCCGCGGCTATTTTACTGGCGGTGGACGGGTCTAAAACGGTAATTTTACTCATTAATCCTCTTTTTCCATTCGCAAATTAACTGTAAAGCGGCCAACGGGGTCAGTTGGTCCGTATCCGCCATTTTGATTTCTTCCACAATGGGGGAAGAAAACAAATCTTTGACCATATCTTTTTCTTTAACGGAAATTTTGGTGCCGCCTTTTTTGGCTTCCAAATCTTTCAGCACTTTCCGCGCCCGCAACGTGCAAGCCGCCGGCAACCCGGCAATTTCGGCCACGTGAATCCCGTACGATTGGTCTGCCGCGCCGGGCAATATGCGGTACAAAAACGCCAGTTTGCTTTGGCCGGATTCATCTTTATACTCCTGGGCCTGCACATGGTAATTTTGAACCGCCGGGTATTTATTGGCTAAATCGGTCAGTTCAAAATAATGCGTGGCAAACAGCACTTTGGGGCCGCCGCTGGGCTTATACAAATATTCCACAATGGCCCACGCAATAGAAATACCGTCAAAAGTGGACGTTCCGCGGCCGACTTCGTCCAATAAAATTAAACTGCGCGGCGTCATGGAAGCCAAAATGTGCGCCGTTTCGTTCATTTCCACCATAAAGGTAGAATTGCCGCGGGAAAGCGCATCATGCGCGCCAATGCGGGTCATAATCCGGTCCACAATTCCCACGGCGGCTTCCCGCGCCGGCACAAACGCCCCCATTTGGGCCAAAATAACCAAAATGGCGGTTTGTTTGAGAAACACGCTCTTACCGCCCATATTGGGGCCGGTGATGAGCATAAGTTGGGTTTGGGTGGAATCCGCCTCCCAATCGTGCGGCACAA
>CAKUDJ010000228.1 GCA_934644855.1 uncultured Elusimicrobiales bacterium | reverse complement strand
AAAGCATTGGCCAAAGAATGTGCCGGAGCGGCCATTGCCAAAGATGAAGATTCCGTGACCGTTTCTTCGGGCGAGCCGTCCGCCAAACGCGGCACGTATATAGAAATTGACTGTTCGGAAAGCTTAACCGTCAATGCCGATAAAGAAATTTTGAAAGCCATGCTGGAAGAAATGTTGGATAATTCCATTAAATTTAATAACAAAATGGAAAAGATTATTAAGGTACAAGGCGCCAACCACGGGGACAGTATTTCCATTTCCGTGCGGGATTACGGCGCAGGTATCCGCCCGCAGGACGTACCGCATATTTTTGACCCGTTCTATCAAGTAGATGATTATTTTACCGGACAAATCAACGGGTGGGGCTTGGGCCTTGCCATGATAAAACGCGGTGCCGAATTGCACGGCGGAACCGTCAACGTGGTATCGGACCGCGGCCTGGGCTCCATTTTTACCATTACTTTACCTATACAATGAACGCTCTGGACTACATACACTACGCTGTTAGCGAAATAGAATCCTTCCGCACCCAACTGGCGGCGGACACGGCCATGCTTGCGGAATTTACCCGCCGCTTGGAACAAATATCCAGCCAGTTGCATAAAAATACGGAAGTGCGGGATACCGCCTTTGCCACGGAGTTTAACGCGTTTTGCCTGAATTTGCGCGAGCGCATAGACCAACGGACCGCGGCCTGGGCCGCCATACGCACTGAAATACGCACCTGGACCCGGACGGATTACCAAACGGGCCTGGCGTTGCCGGCAAAAGGGTTCAACAACAAGGCCAAAACTTTTTCCCGCGCGTGTGACGAATTTACCACCGCCTATTATTCTTTTTACCGTATTTATAAAAGTTATACCGCCCAAAAATTAAACGTTTTCCTGTTGACGGCGTGCAATAATGACATCAACAATATGACTGATAAAATTTTATTTTTGGCGCGGGAAATAACTAAAAATGCCGAACGCTTCCGGGGGTAGCTATGCTTAGTAAAGAAAAACCTTTTTACTATTACCAAAAAATGGGCACAATTTGCCTGACCATTATTGCCGCCGGAGTAGTGACGGCTATTTTGGTATATACAAAAGCGGTGCTGATTCCGCTGGTAATTTCCATTTTTCTTTACACTATTTTAATGCAAATGACCCGCCTGCTGCACAATAAACTTTCCTTTCCCAAGTGGCTGGCGGTGGCGGTATCCATTATTGTTTTTTTGGCATTTTTTACGGCGATTGTTTTGTTTACCGTCAATTCCGTCGGCGGGTTTTTGAAAGGGGCGGAACTGTATAAAGAAAACCTGCTGGGCACCGCGGCGGATTTAATTTCCCGTGCGCAAGCCCATGGGATAGACATAGACAAAACGTCTATACTTTCTTACTTAAAAGAACTGCCCGTATTTAACTGGCTGAAAAACTTTGGCGGTAAATTATTTTCTTTAATTTCTAACAGCACGCTGATTATGCTGTTTATCATTTTCTTTCTTTTGGGCGGCAAAAAAACGCCCCCCATTACCAATGAAACCATTAAAGAAATGATGAATAACGTATCTGTTTATCTGTCCGTAAAAACAATTACTTCTTTAGCTACGGGAATTATTATTGCCATTATTTTACTGGCGTTCAAAGTTAAACTGGCCTTGTTGTTTGCCCTGTTTGCGTTTCTGCTTAATTTTATACCGAGTGTCGGCTCCATTATTGCGGTATTGCTCCCGGTGCCGGTATTATTTTTGCAGTTTGGTATGGGCGGGCACTTGTGTTTGATTGTAGGCTTACTGACCGCCACGGAATTTATTATCGGTAATTTAATTGAACCCCGTTTTTTGGGTGACGGGATGGACCTGCAC
>CAKUDJ010000227.1 GCA_934644855.1 uncultured Elusimicrobiales bacterium | reverse complement strand
ATTTAAGGCTTGGCCTTCTTCTTTAGGCAGCATACGCTCCCCCCGGTTTACTGTAATTTTTTGGCAACCTCTTTACTGACGGTTAAGCCCAATTCCCGGCAATTTTTAAGTACGGTTTCATCCGGCACAAATAAAGATTTTACCGCCGGAACCACCACTTGTACGCCCATGGTTTCCAACATTTTGCCCAGTTCGTCTATCGGGGCCGGGCTCCAACCGTATGAGCCGAAGGTAGCGCCTACTAACCCTTTTTTGCGCAACCCTTTTAAGTAGCAAAGTACATCCGCGAGCGACGGGAAAATCCCGCTGTTTAATACCGGGCTCCCCACAATTAACGCGCTGGCGTCCAACAGTTCCGTGGCAATATCGCTGCGGTGGCAGGCGTGCATGGAAAGTTGCTTTACTTCCGTTCCCCCCTCCCGCAACGCATCGGCAATTTGTACGGCCATTTTTTCCGTACTGCCCCACATGGTATCATATACAATTACGGCTTTATTTTTGGGGGCTTGCGCGGCCCATTTGGCATACAAATTAATAATTTTGGCCGGGTCTTTGCGCCATACAAAACCATGGTCCGGCGCAATAATACGCGGGGCCAAACCCATCTTTTTTACTTGGTCTAAAAAGCGCAGTACAATGTCGGAATACGGCAAAACAATGTTGGCATAATATTTTTCCGCCTCGTAGAGCCACATTCTTTCTTCGTTTTCATCATCAAATAATTTAGAGGTTGCATAGTGCATACCAAACACATCATTGGTAAACAATACGTTTTCTTTTTCCAAGTAAGAAAACATACTGTCCGGCCAATGCAGCATCCGCGCTTCCACAAAGGAAATCGCGTCTCCCCCCACATCAATTTTATCGCCGGTTTTAACGGTTTTTAATTTAAGCTCTTGGTGGAATTGGGCCGTAATGTCTTTCATCCCCATCGCCGATACATACACTTCTTCCGGCTCTATGGCGGCTACGGCTTGCGGCAAGGCGCCGGAGTGGTCCATTTCCGAATGGTTAGAGATAATAATTTTGATTTTTTTAGGGTCAATCACGCTTTGGATACGCGCCATCATTTCCCCATAAAATTCTTTTTTTACGGTATCAATCAGGGTGGGTTTTTCCCCTAATACCAAGTACGCATTATAAGTGGTGCCGCGTTTGGTGGAATACCCGTGGAAATCCCGTATGTTCCAATCAATCGCCCCCACCCAATATACTTTTTCTGTTATTTTTACGGCTTGCATAGAATCCTCTTTTTGATGAATATATAAATTTATTTCAGCTCACTCTGCCAAAGGCCGTGCAAGTTGCAATATTCGCGCGCCGATACACGCGGGCTATTGCTCTTAAATTCCGCTACCGGTTTTTCCCCGGGTTTTAAGTATTTGCGCTGCACTTGGCCACATTCTTCGCAAATCAGTTCAATCCATTCAATATAATGGTTTTCCAACATGGGGTGTTCCACGCTGCCCACGCGCACGCGGTAGCCGCCCTCTGTTTTTTCAATTACCGGCACATGTTTTTCGGTTGCGCCGTCCGTCATACCCGGTTTTTGCAGCACCATGGCTTGCCCGCAGCAGACCAATTCTCCGCCGCCCGCGCGGACGACTTCCACCATATTTCCGCACACATTACATTTATAAATTTCATTTAATGCTTTCATAACAGTCCCCTTTCCTGCCGGGCAGGATTTTTGCTTATTAATAATTTTTCTTATTTATTGATGACAAATGGTGTATTTTAAATTAAAAAAATACAATGGCCATTAAACATCCATTGGATTTTTTATATTATTTAACTCTACAAGATTTCTTACCGTAGTATTAAACTTTTCTGCTATACCTGTTAAAGT
>CAKUDJ010000226.1 GCA_934644855.1 uncultured Elusimicrobiales bacterium | reverse complement strand
GTCCATTATGGCCACATGGTGGTACATAAACACCGTGAGCCCGTTTTTGGGGGGGAGCCACCAACATAACTTCCGTGCCGGCGCATAAAAAGCCGCCGACAAAAACGGCAGAACAAGTAAAGTAAGCAGCCACATCATACGGAGCGTTTCTCCCACAGGAACCAAAGTTTCATATATTTAACAAATACATAAAAGGCGGAAAAACTGGCCCAAATAAAACCGCGTATGCCGTCCAGTACGCCCAATTTTAACAGGTAGCGTTTCAAAAATTCAAACGGAATGGTAATCAGCACGAACGGCAGGGAAAACTTCCGCCCGTTTTTATACATTTGTTCCGCCGCTAAAGAAGTGTAATGGTTTAATTTGCGGAAGTAGGTTTCTATGGAATCGTACGAATAATGGTTAATGGCGTTTTTTAAGTTGCCTACCGTGCCTTTTACTTCCAGGCCCTCGTGTACTAACCCGCCCACATAATGCGCGTTTTGGGTGCGCACCAAGCGCAGGTGGTGTTCTTTATTTAAGCCGCTGTGGTTCATTTTTTTGCCTAAAAAATAGTTGGAAAACGGAATATTAAACCCGCTGTGCGGCGTGTTTTGCACGGTGCGGCGTATTTCCTCTTTTAAGGCGGGGGATAGGGTTTCGTCTGCATCTAAATTAAGGGCCCAATCCCCGTTTACTTTAGAAAGGGCAAAATTCTTTTGGTTGGCAAAGCCGTCAAACTCCCGGTTGAACACAACGGCACCCAATTCGCGGGCGATTTCTTCCGTGCGGTCTTGGGAGCGGTCGTTGACTACAATAACCTCGTGCACCAAACCTTTGGTGCTTAGAATACATTTAGCCAGTTTGGCTTCTTCGTTATGGGCAATAATAAATAAAGTGATGCGTGGCGTCGTCATAAAAAACCTCTTACCCTATTTTATCATAAAAGATGCCCCGCTAAATAGGGAAACCCCCCTGGCAGGGTTTTGGACCAGAGGGGTTTGGGGGATTAAAACATTTTAGGAGGTTTATTGCTATATTTTTAGAATACCTCTTTTGCGGGGTTTTCAAAAGGGCCCTTGGACCCAAAAAATCATTTTTTTGTACCTAGAAGATTTTAGGCCTTTTGTTGTATAATTTGGTAGGACCTTTTGAAAGGGGGAAAAACTATGACCAAAAAAATTTTATTGTTGGCTTTGGTTGGCATGGGGGCGGCCGCCTGCCAAACCTTGCCCACCGCCAGCGAATATTTAGCCCGCGGGGACGGCTTTGTGAAAGACGGCAAAATCCCGCAGGCCTTAAAAGCGTATAATAAAGCCGTGGCTATAAACCCGGATTTAACGGCCGTGTATGCGTCGCGCGGTGCGGCGTACTTTTTTACCGGGGATTATGAACGCGCCCAAGAAGATTTTTTTACCGTAGTGGAAAAGAACCCCTTTCAGGCGGACGGATACACGGCGTTGGGCTCTGCTTTGGCCGCGCAGGGGGACTATCAAAATGCTATTAAAATGTTTGATATTGCCATCCGCCTCAACCCGCAAAAGCCGGAAACGTTTTTTTCCCGCGCGGGCGTATTTTTTATGTTGAAGGAATACGATAAAGCCATTGCGGATTATACGTCCGTTATTTTGTTGGCTCCGGCGGCGGATGTGTATAATGCGCGCGGTGCGGCATACCTGCAAAAAGGGGAGCAGGAAAAAGCCCAAAAAGATTTTATGACCGCAAAAAAAGACACGCTGCCTGCCAAATTAAACGAATACCGCATGATTGATTAATGCGGCGTACCGACGGAGAAAATAAAATTCTTGCACGGCAGCTAAAAGTTTTGTTATAATAACTAGGTAAGATTTAGTCACCGTAGCTCAGTTGGTTAGAGCGAGCGTTTCATAAGCGCTAGGT
>CAKUDJ010000225.1 GCA_934644855.1 uncultured Elusimicrobiales bacterium | reverse complement strand
GATACCAACAGCGGGTTCTTTTCGGAGCCGAACTGTTTTTTGGTTTCGCGTTCAATTTTTTTCAGGTTGGTTTCAACATCTGCTTGCAAAGTTTTGGGATAGGTACGTTTGTTGTTCCAGTAATAGGTGCAAACTTCGGTAGTAATGGTAAAGCCGGGAGGAACGGGCAGCTTTAGCGTGCCGGACATTTCTGCCAGGTTGGCGCCTTTTCCGCCCAAAAGTTCTTTCATACTGCCGTTGCCTTCGGCTTTTCCGGCCCCGAAGGAGTAAATGTATTTTACAGTCTTTTTAGCCGTGTTTTTTTTAGCGGCTTTTTTGACGGTCTTTTTTACCATGCTCCATCTCCAGTTAGTAGCGTTGCACGGGCGTAAGGCCCGCGTGAATTTTTTATATTGTAATACATTTCTTATAGAAAATAAAGCAAATTTACAGATTTTTTTTATCCGCGCGTTGACGAACGGCGTTTTTTTGCTAAAATATACCCATATTAATGTGAGGTTTTTATGACTAATAAAGGTACTTCTTTCATAGGGTATTTGCTTTTTTTATGCGTGCTGACGGCCGGGCTTTTTATTGTGTTTCCCGATAAAGTGCCGTTTGAACTGCCGACGGGTACAAATATGGGCGGGAAAATGGCACTTCCGGGCGGGTTTGCCGGCGGAAAAGTAAAAAACATTCCCCAGGAAGTATATGACTCTATTGAAAAAAACAATGAATTCAGCCAATATCTCCAGGGGCCTAAAAAACATGTTTTAACGCTTTCCCTGCGCGGGTGCCCGTATGCCAAGGCTTTTGCGTCGGCCATAGACGCGGCTTTTTTAGATGAAGACATTGCCAACGCATACCAAAAAGACATTGTGCCTATCGGCAGCAGTGAATCCGTCTATTGCAACGGCAACCAATGCCCCCGCCGCTATTTATTCTACACCTGCGGCCAAGGCCTGTGCATTATTAACCCGGCCAAACGGCAAATATTGGTGGAAAAATCCCGGCGCCCGGAACGGCTGAGGCAGCTGCTATATGCGTATAAAGATTGGTAATTTTTGTTAAAAATCCCCCAAAAATCCGCCTGCTAACGGGCGGATTTTTTAGTATCCGGGAAAGCGCCCCCAAAGGGTTTTTTATGTGTTATTAAAAATTTTAAGGCTGCACGGGAGAAGGCACGGGGTTTTCCCCCAAAGAATAGTTCCGTTTATATATTTCCGGGGCCGCCATACTATCCACTTTTTTAACCCATTCTTGGCGGTTTCCTAAATAGGTTTGGGCAAAATCCCGCGCGTTTTTCAGGGCCTCTTTACTTTGGGTGGCATACCACCGCGCCACAAACTGCACGGCTTTTAAGCCCTGTCCGTCCGGCATATACTTAAATACATTGTATTCCGCCATACTCCCCCCGGGCGAAAACACCAAAAAATCCACCAAAGCGGCCTCTTTATCGGCAGAATTATGAATATCAAACGGAGCCTGCGGATTTTTTAATTGCATCAACCGGGCCATTTGCCCGGCCGCCTGTTGGGCCGAAATGCCTTTCATTTGCGGGAAAGAATACACCCCCACCATTTTGGAATAATTTTCCAAATCTTCCCCGGGTAAAAGATACTCGTTCACAAAGCCCGCTTGCTCCCGGGCAGAAAACGCCAACGCATACTCTTGCCCGTCAAACCGGGCAGACGGCAGCTTTTCCGGCGCACACGCCCCCAGGGCCGCCCCGGCCAAACAAAATAAAATAAATAGTTTTCTCATATTTATATTATACCTTTTACAGGGGCCGTTTTCCCCTTTACCGCAATGGAAATATTTACTAAAATATATCAATGAAAGCATTTCCTATTATTGTATCTTCGCCCTCCGGGGCCGGGAAAACCACGATTGTAGATGCCGTATTAAAGCGGGA
>CAKUDJ010000224.1 GCA_934644855.1 uncultured Elusimicrobiales bacterium | reverse complement strand
CCTGACGGCTGATCAGGAAATCGAGCTTGCAAAGCGTATGGAAGAGGGCGATGAGGAAGCCAAGCACGTTTTGAGCGAAGCGAACTTGCGCCTTGTCGTGTCCATTGCAAAACGCTATGTCGGCAGAGGCATGCAATTTCTCGACCTCATTCAGGAAGGCAACCTCGGCTTGATGAAAGCGGTTGAAAAATTCGACTACACAAAGGGATTCAAGTTTTCGACATACGCAACTTGGTGGATAAGACAGGCAATCACTCGAGCGATAGCCGACCAGGCAAGGACGATTCGTATCCCTGTGCATATGGTGGAAACCATCAACAAACAAGTGCGCGCCACTCGTCAACTCCTTCAAAAACTCGGCAGAGAGCCGTCGGCGGAGGAGATTGCGGCGTACCTCGGTTGCTCGGTCGAGCGTGTGCGTGAAATTCAAAAAATCGCACAAGACCCCGTATCCCTCGAAACGCCTATCGGCGAGGAGGAGGACAGCCACCTCGGCGATTTTATCGAGGATCATACCTCTCAATCCCCGAGCGAAGTGGCAGAGGGCAATATGCTCAAAGAGCAACTCATTCAAGTGCTTAACACGCTTACTCCGCGTGAAGAAAAGGTGTTGCGTTTGAGATACGGTCTTGACGATTCGCATCCCAGAACGCTCGAAGAAGTCGGCAAGGAATTCAACGTCACTCGTGAGCGTATCCGTCAAATCGAGGCAAAGGCGTTGCGCAAGCTCCGTCATCCAAACCGTCTCAAAAAACTCAAGGATTTCGACTGATGCCGATACGACTTGACCAAAGACTTGCCGCCATAGCGAATCTTGTGGACTATGGCAGGGTTGCCGACGTCGGATGCGACCACGGAAAGCTCGGCTATTATCTTGTAAGCACCGACAGGGCAAGCGAAGTCATTGCAACCGATATATCCGCGCCCTCGCTTGCAAAAGCCGAGGAACTTGCCAAAGAAAACGGCGTTCAAGAGGTTATGAAAACACGCCTCGGCAACGGACTCGAACCCGTGGGCGACAGAGAAGTCGACACCGTGATTATCGCAGGGCTCGGAGGCGACGTTATATCCGATATAGTTTTGCGCGCGCATGCGCAAGGCAAAAGTTTTTCACACTTTATACTCTCGCCGAACACTCATCCCGAAAAGGTCAGAGCGGCACTTTCGGAGTGCGGACACACTATTGTGTTTGACCAGATGCTGGAGTGTGCGGGCAAGACATACACCATATTAAAGACCGACGAGGGCAAGAGCGTCCTTACGCAAGAACAAATCCTTTACGGAGTTTTTTTCAAGACAAGCGACAACTTTGCGTATTTTGCAAACAAAGAGATTGCGAGCTTGAAAAATATCCTTGCAAGCAATCCCAAAGCCGTTGAACTCAACGACAAAATCGCAAAGTTGGAGCAGGCTTTGAGCGCACAAAAAGAGGATAACCATTGAAAAATCGCAGGATAAAAGGCGGATTGTGACAATATGACCAACAAACAAATCACCGACGTTATCGAAAATTTTGCACCGTTGCTCCTTGCCGAGCCTTGGGATAATCCGGGGCTTATGGTGGGCAATCTGAGCGACGAATGCACGGGCGTTGCGGTTGCGCTCGACCTGACAAAAGACGTGATTCGGCAAGCTATTGAGCAAAAATGCAATCTCATCGTGACGCATCACCCGTTCTTTTTCCACGCGATAAAGCGCATCGACCTCGAAGTTTCGCAGGGCGAGATAATAGCGGAGGCGTTGAAAAACGGACTTACGGTTTACAGCGCGCACACCAATCTCGACGAGTGCGAGGGCGGATTGTGCATGAGTTTGGCAACGCTTTTGGGCGGTGAAAATCTCGTTGCAAACGGCGTTGGCGTCGAGTGCGACATAGCGGCGCAAAGCCTTGATGCATTTGCAAAGCACGTTGCAAAAATCCTCAAAGACGATTCGATAAA
>CAKUDJ010000223.1 GCA_934644855.1 uncultured Elusimicrobiales bacterium | reverse complement strand
ATATACGGTTTGGTAAAATAAATAACCTGGTTGATTTTATCAATATCCGCACCCACGGCCACCAAGGCGGAGGCCACCCGCAGGGCTTCGGCGGTGGTGTTGCTGTGCAAAAAACGCCCGGTGTCTGTTTCCAAGCCGGTATAAAGGCAGGTGGCTTCTTCGGGAGTGGGGAGCAAGTTGTCCTCGCTGGCTTCAAAAAGTTGGAAGATAATTTCGGCGGTGGAACTGGCGGAAGAATCAATATAATTGATGTCGCCGTATTCGTCGCTGATTAAGTGGTGGTCTATATTGATGATAGTTTTGGCGTTTTGGAGTACGCTTTCCAAATTGCCGCCGCGGGTTCTGTCGGAACATTCCAACAAAATAACGGTGTCAAAATCGGGCTTTTCGGGCAAGGTATCCACATGAACCTGCTGTAAACCGGGCAGAAATTTAAGGTCACTCCCCACGGCGGGGGTGGCGTACGCGTAGGATTCTTTCCCCAGGCGCGTAAGTAAAGACACCATGGTCAACGTGCAACCCAAAGAGTCACCGTCCGGGTTTTGATGCCCGGCAATAAAAAACTTTTTACCGTTTTTAAGCGCTTGCCAAATAGCAGCGAAGGTTTTTTCTCTAGTTAGTTGGGTCATGTTTTTCCTTTTCGATGACTTGAAATATGGATTCCACGCGCGCCGCTTGTTCGGGCGTGTTGTCGTATTCAAAGGTGAAGGAAGGAATCCGTTTTAAGTGCAGGCGGTGGCGCATAAGCGCGCCGATTTCTTTACGCAAAACGGAAAGGGCCTCTTGGGTTTTCTTTTTATCTTCCGGGCTTCCGAATACGGAAAAATACACTTTGGCGGACGATAAATCCTTAGACACGTGTACCGCGGTAATAGTCACAAAACCGCCCAATTCTCCGGCGGCTGACAAACGGGTGACGTGCGTGTTAATTTCTTCTAAAAAAAGGGTTTCCAAACGTTTTATTCTGTCAATCATGTTTTTATTATAGCATTTTGGGGCCCCTGAATAGGGGAAAAAACGCTTGTTTTTCCAATAAAGTTTATGTAAACTAAATAATAGGACTTTTCTGCGGGCAGGGTAGTGGGGAGGTCCGGCGCTTGTGCGCAGAAAGATTCGTCTATTTAAGGAGAAATTTATGAAAAACAAAGGTTTTACCTTGATTGAATTACTGGTGGTAGTGCTTATCATCGGTATTTTGGCCAGCGTGGCCTTGCCGCAATACACCAAAGCGGTGGAAAAATCCCGCGCGACGGAAGCCATCTCTCTCTTGAGCAACCTGGCAAAAGCGCAAGAAGTGTACGCGTTGGGTGCCAATAGCTATACCAATGATATGAACGCGTTGGATATTCAAATGCCGAACTTGACCGGCACCGGCGTGGTTAGCACCATTAATACCAATGCGTTTACGGTCACTATCCGCAATGCGGCCAATGCTGCTACCTTTGAGGCTACTGCCAACCGCCGCAACGGCACGGCCTACACGATTGTAGCCAGAATGGCGCGCGGGCAAGCCTTAAGAATGTGGTGCCAATCCGGCACTATAACTACGGTGGCGGGCTCTGCCTCGGCTTTGGGTACTACCGAAGGGGACAAACTCTGCAAGAGCATTGCCAATGGTGATGCTAACGGGCAGATTGTAAAATAAATTTAGTACCCTAAAAAAGGCCCCGGGTTTTTATAAGCCCGGGGTTTTTGTTTGTATATAAAGCACCCGTCGGGCGTTTTTATGTTATAATACCGTTAGGGGAACCACCCCTAAGGGGGCCGCTTATGACCTGCAAAAAAATGAAACTCCTAAAAGTGTATGTAAGCAGTACCGATAGAATCAATCACGTTCTTTTGTATGAAATTATTGCAAAAAAAGCGAAGGATTTTGGCATTTCCGGCGCTACCGCCGCGCGCGCCATGTTGGGTTATGGCCCCGGCGTGGTTAGCACCATTAATACCAATGCG
>CAKUDJ010000222.1 GCA_934644855.1 uncultured Elusimicrobiales bacterium | reverse complement strand
ACCGGGGATTGACCAAAGGCTATTACCGCATCGCCGTGCGGCTGCGGCCGGATAACGAGCGCCTTATTCGGACCTTAGAGAAACTTTTGGATTAAATATTGGAGGGAATCAACATGGCAAAAGCAATTATGGTGCAGGGTACCATGTCAAACGCAGGAAAGAGCCTGATTACCGCAGGATTATGCAGAATTTTCAAACAGGACGGCTATAAAGTTGCCCCATTTAAATCACAGAATATGGCATTAAATTCCTTTATCACCGAGGACGGCATGGAAATGGGCCGTGCACAGGTCATGCAGGCAGAAGCAGCCGGCATTGCACCGGATGTGCGCATGAATCCAATCCTCCTTAAACCGACCAACGATGTGGGCAGTCAGGTTATCGTCAATGGAGAAGTGCTGGGGACTATGAGTGCTCGCGACTACTTCACCTTTAAGCATAAGCTGGTGCCGGACGTGATGAAAGCCTTCAACGAACTCAGCGCCGAAAACGATATCATTGTGATCGAAGGGGCAGGAAGTCCCGCAGAGGTAAACCTGAAAGACGAAGATATCGTCAATATGGGCATGGCGAAAATGGCAAAAGCACCGGTACTTCTGGTTGGCGACATCGACCGTGGCGGCGTATTTGCACAGCTGATCGGTACTGTCAGTCTGCTGGAAGAGGACGAAAAGAAGATGGTCAAAGGCCTGATCATCAACAAATTCCGTGGCGACAAAACCATTCTCGACCCGGGCATTGCGATTTTGGAAGAAAAGTCCGGCATCGATGTAGTCGGTGTAGCACCATATCTGCAGATTGACATCGAAGACGAAGACAGCCTCAGCGAGCGACTGGATTTTCGCGGAAATGGCGATACGGCGGCTCTCATTGATATTGCTGTCATCCGCCTGCCACGCATTTCTAACTTCACAGACTTGAACGTGATGGAAACCATTCCCGGCGTCAGCGTACGCTATGTCAAAAACGCACAAGAACTGAAAGATCCGGATATGATCGTGCTTCCGGGATCGAAAAATACCATTTCGGATTTATTGTGGATGCGTCAGAACGGACTGGAAGCAGCCATACTGAAACAGGCAGGCACCGGCAAAGTGGTTTTCGGCATTTGCGGCGGATTCCAAATGTTAGGTGAAACCCTTGCTGACCCATTGGGCATCGAAACCTCCGGTGAAGTCAGAGGCATGGGCTTGCTGCCGATTGACACCGTCTTTTTAGATGAAAAGACCAGAACCCGGGTGACCGGCAGTTTTCTTACCGGAGACACTATTTTTGACAGCTTGAAGGATCAAAAACTGGAAGCAGAAGGATACGAGATCCACATGGGGCAGTCGACCTTAAAAGCAGGCGCAAAACATCTGCTCTCGCTTACGGATGCGGTCACAGGACAGACCAAGCAGGACGGTGCTTACAAAGAAAATGTCTTTGGCTCATATGTCCACGGCATTTTCGACGGAGCAGGGATTGCGCGGACGGTTATTCAGGCATTAGCTGAAAAAAAAGGCGTACAGATGGGGGATATAGGCAGTATGACCTACGCCGAATACAAAGAAACCCAGTACGATCTGTTTGCAGCAAGCCTGCGGGAATATCTGAATATGGAGAAAATCTATCGGATTTTAGAAAGCGGTATTGATGAATAAGAGGAAGCGGAAAGAATGATGAATTTCAGAGAGAAAATAGAAGAAGTAAAACCGAGAGAAATCGAAGAAAAAAGCTTTGCCATTATCAGCGAAGAGCTGGGGACAAGAGATTTTGCGCCGAACACGGAGCTGATCGTCAAACGTTGCATCCACACTTCCGCTGACTTTGATTACGCTGACAACCTGTGCTTTTCGCAGGATGCAGCGGTGAAGGCCATGACAGCCATCAAACGGGGTGTGTCGGTGGTGACCGATACCAATATGGCGAAAGCCGGAATCAACAAAGTATCCCTCGCTAAATACGGTGGCACCGTCCACTGCTTTATGGCGGACCCGG
>CAKUDJ010000221.1 GCA_934644855.1 uncultured Elusimicrobiales bacterium | reverse complement strand
CGTGGAAATGGCGGACTCCACAAAGATATCCCAGAGGTCGCGGAGCTTGATGCGGCGGTAGATGAACGCGCCGACGATGAGGCCGTACACGGCGGCGACACCGGCGGATTCCGTTGCGGTGAACACACCGGAGTAGATACCGCCCAGAATGATGACGGGGGTGAGAATGCCCCAGAACGCATCCTTGAAGGAGGCCCAGCGTTCCGCCTTGCTCGCCTTCGGCAGACGCACCAGCTGGCCGGTGCGCTTTTCCTGCTTTTTCAGCGAGATCAGAGAGACGATGATGAGCGCTGCACCGAAGAGCAGGCCGGGAATGATGCCCGCCATGAAGAGCTTCTGGATCGAAACCTCCGCCACCAGCGCGTACATGACGAAGATGACGCTCGGCGGGATGATGATGCCGACGTTGCCGCTGTTGGCAATGAGCGCGGCAGACCAGCGCTTATCGTATCCGGCCTCCTCCATCGCGGGGAGAAGGATCGGCGCGAGAGCCGCGACCGTGGCCGGGCCGGAGCCGGAAATGGCGGCGAAGAAGCAGCTTGTGACGACCGTGACGATCGCGAGGCCGCCGAATTTGTGGCCGACCATCGCCTTGGAGAAGTTGACGAGCTTTTCGGAAATGCCGCCCTTTTCCATAATGACCCCGGCCAGAATAAAGAACGGAATGGCCATCAGCGTCGGCTTGGCGGTGCCGCTGAACATGGTGCTCGCGAAGGTCGTGAGCGCAAAGCCGTCATGCGCGAGGGACGCCACGGAGGAGATGCCCAGGCAGTAGGCGATCGGCATGCCCGTGAGAATCAGCAGGAAGAAAAGTCCGAACAGGATCATGCCTCTTTCCCCTCCTTTCCGCTTCGCAGCAGAGCGATGTCTTTTTTCAGATCCTGAATGTAAACCTCAATGGTACGGATGATGATAAACACGCCGCCCACCGGGATGGCGGCATTGCCCCATGCCGTGGGAATGCGCAGCGCCGCCGTGGTCGCCTTCGAGGCGATCTGGTTGAGACAGACTCTGGTGCCGTAGCGGATCATGATGCAGAGGAATCCGACAATGCAGATGGTGATGAGTGTATCCATGATCATTTTGGGGATCGTCGGAAGCTTTTCGAGGATCAGCGTGAAGCCCAGGTGCTGGCGGCGTTTCACCGCAACGGCCGCACCGAAGAACGTAATGTATACGAACATCATGGTGCACAGCTCTTCGGTAAACGCCCACGAGTTTTTGAACACGAAGCGGGCGAGAACATTGGAGAAATTGATGACGAGCATGATGGCAAAGCCGGGCGCCAGCACAATTTCCTCCATGTGATCGTAGATGAATTTGAGCGCTTTCTTCATACGTGATACTTCCCTGTATCCGTCAGCCTTCGTAGCCGAAGGCCTTGAGCAGATCCTCGCCGATGGCGGGCGTCCACTTCTCGTAAACAGGAGTCACGGCCTCTTTAAATGCGGCGACTTCTTCATCCGTAAGAACGGTAACGGTCATGCCGGCCGCTTCAAACTCCTTGAGAATGTCCGCCTCGGAGGCACGGACGGAGGTCACCTGCTCGGCCATCGCCTGCTCGGCACAGGCCTTGATCGTCGCCTGGTCTTCCGCGCTGAGCTTGCCCCAGAACACCGGGCTCGCCTGGAAGGAGACCGCGTCGTATACGCCGTTCCAGCACGTCAGATACTTCTGCACTTCTTCAAGCTTGTAGGAGCGGGTGGTATCGACCGCGTTTTCCTGGCCGTCCACAACGCCCTGCTGGAGAGAGGTGAAAACGTCGCTCATGTTGATGGAGGTGGGGTTCGCGCCGAGCTCGGTATAGAGATCAAAGAACATCGGGCAGGTGCCGAGTACGCGGAACTTCAAACCGCTCATATCGGCGGGGGAGTGGATTTCTTTTTTGCTGTTCGTGATCTGGCGGAAGTCGGCCTCGCCGAACGCCACGGAGATCATTTTGTTTTCTTCAAGAATACCGTCGAGAAGCTTGCGGCTCTCCGCCTC
>CAKUDJ010000220.1 GCA_934644855.1 uncultured Elusimicrobiales bacterium | reverse complement strand
GCCCGATTACCGCGGACGAAATTTCCAACCATTTGTTGGATTTGGCCGGGGCCGAAAATATAGATTTAACCCCCGCGGCCGCGCGGATTATTGCCAAAAATGCGGGCGGCGCCATGCGTGACGCGCTCACCCTGTTGGACCGCGCGATTGCTTATTCCGGCGAGCGGATTGACGAAAAATTAGTGGGCGAAATGTTGGGCCTCACGCCGGATGAATTAATTGCCCAAGCCGTAAACGCGCTAACGCAAAAAGATTCCGCCGCCTTGCACCAGGTATTTGAAACCTTAAAAAACGAGGGCTTTGATGCCAATGCTTTCTTAAAAGATTTGAAAAACACGCTGGGCGATTTGTTTTATTTTTCATTGGGCCAGGGGGAAGAACCGTTTGACGGCGCCAAAGCCATTACCGCGCAAGTTTCGTCCGGCTTTTTGGCGGCGCTGTCGCGCAAAGTAAATAAACTGATAGAAGAAGTAAAATTTTCCGATAATACCCTGGTCAGCGCGGAAGTGGGCCTGTTTACCGTCATGGACAGCTGTTTGGATATAGACGGCTTTATCCGCCGCCTGGAGGCCTTGGAGCGCGGGGAAGTTTCTTCTTCCCGCCCGTCCGGCCCGGCCCCTGCGCCCCGCCCGGCGGTGCAAGCGGCCCCGGTTTCCAAACCGCGCCCGCACACGGCGGCGCACGCGGCAAACCCGGCCCCTGCGCCCGCGCCGGAGCCTGCGCAAACCCGCGCCGCAACGGATGATGCCGTAGCCGCTCTGCTGGATAGTGACCCGGTAGCTTGTGAGGAGCCGCTAAGCGCCCCGGCGGTGCAAGCGGCCCCGGCTGTGCACCCGGAACCGAAAGCCGCCTCCGGCGCGCCGTTGACGGACAGACAACTTTGGGATAAACTGCTGGTGCATTTTTCCAAAAGTTTATTTGTGTATGATGTGATGCTCAACTGCCGGGTAGCGTTTAACGGGGATGAATGGACTTTATCTTTTGCCCCCGGGAAAGACTTTTACCGCGTGCCCGCCCAAACCAAACTGCCGGAAATGGAAGCTGCGGCGTTCCAAATCAGCGGGCGCAAAATTAAATTTTTATTAGCTGCCACGCCTTCTTCGTCCCCCGCCCCTGCTTCTGCGGCTGCCCCTGCGGCCCCGCGTGCGGCGGCTCCGGCCCGTAGCGCGGCTCCGGCTTCTAAAAAAGCAGAGCCGCTCAGCCGGGAAGAGCCTTTTGTAAAGGCGGATTTTTCGGCTGATGTAAACCCGCAAGCGCAGGAAACAAAAGCCCCGCAGATTGTCCCGGCCGAGGATACGCCGGAAGAATTAAAAGATTTGTTTAGTGTCATCCCCGGGGAGTTAATGGCGTAATATGAAAAGTTTGGACCGTTTAATCCGCGCGTTTAGGCGCTTGCCGGGGGTGGGCCCGCGGCAGGCGGAACGCTTTAGCGCGTATTTTTTGCGGGCCTCTCAAGGGGAAACCGAAGAATTTATTGCCGCACTGTTGGCCTTAAAAGAAGAAGTAAAACTTTGCCCCGTCTGTTTTGCGTATTGCGAGGGGGAAAAATGCGAAATCTGCTCCGATACGGACCGCCAGCAAGATACTATTTGCGTGGTGGAAGACCCGCAGGATATTGAATCCATAGAAAAAACAGGCGCGTACAAAGGCTTGTATCACGTCTTGCACGGGGCCATTTCCCCCATGGAAGGGCGCGGCGCGGAGCAAGTAAAAGTAAAAGAATTGTTAGAGCGCGTACAAAATGCCAAAACCCCCATCCGCGAAGTAATTATTGCCACCGACCCGGACAGCGAGGGCGAAACCACCGCCCTGTATCTGGCCGATTTATTGCGCGGCATGGTGGATAAAGTATCGCGTATCGGCTATGGGGTTCCCTTGGGCGGCGATATTGATTATATTGACGAAATGACCCTGGGCTACTCCTTAAAAGGCCGCACCAAACTGTAATGCACCCGTCTGTTTACAAACGCCCGCTGTTGTGGTTGTTGGCGGTT
>CAKUDJ010000219.1 GCA_934644855.1 uncultured Elusimicrobiales bacterium | reverse complement strand
ATTTCCACCCGTTTGCGCTCATCCAGCCGCTCAAACGCGCGTTTTACGGCGGCCAACAGGTCAAACATTTGGATATTAATTACCTTTTCCCCGGCATCAAAAATAGGGGCGGAACGGTAAAATTGGTCTTTCAGGCTTTCTTGTTTTTGCTCCAAAAAGCGGCTGGCCTCTTTGTATTTTTGGTATTCCACCAGTTTGGCAATTAATTCTTTAGCCGGGTTGGGGCCTTCGTCTTCGCTGGTGGGGGCCTGGCTGGGCAGCAGCGTTTTGGCTTTAATTTGCATTAACGTACTGGCCATCACCAAAAATTCGCCCGCTACCTCTAAATTCAGCTCCTTCATTACGTTCAAATAATCCAAGTATTGCTTGGTAATTTCGGCAATGTTAATATCGCATACGTCCAAGTTGTCTTTTCTAATCAAGTGCAGCAGCAGGTCCATCGGGCCTTCAAACACGTTAATATGCACATTGATAGGAGCCGGATTTATCATATTACAACCCCAACGCCAAAAATTTGTTAATCAGTCCCAACGCCAGACTGACCGGCGGAATTAAAAAATATTTTAACAACCCCGTCACAATCAAAATGACCACAATATACATACCGTAGCGCCCGAAAAACATTTGGTAGCGTATGGCGCTGCGTACGGGCAGAAAAGCGGCCACAATGTTGCCGCCGTCCAGCGGCGGGATAGGCATTAAGTTAAATACCGCCAGTAAAATATTAATAAAAATACCGTATTGAAAAGCAAACATTGCGGCTTGCAGTTTAGCCGCCGGAGCCTGTGCAAACGCGGGGATTAACAACAAAATTTTAAGTACCAGTACCAACACCGCCGCCAACAATAAATTAGCACACGGGCCCGCCGCCGCCACTTTGCCCATATCGGCCCGGGGCGAAGGCAGCCGCAAGGGGTTCACCGGCACGGGTTTAGCCCAACCGAAAAGCGGCAAATTAAATATATAACAAAATGCGGGCACGGCCAAGGTACCCATCCAATCAATATGCGCAATGGGGTTTAACGTCAGCCGTCCGCTCAAATAAGCGGTGTCGTCCCCCAGTTTATAAGCAACCAGACCGTGGGCAAATTCATGCCAAACAATAGAAAAAAACAAAATGGGTATGTATAGTATCAGTTCCATATATGCCTATTCTACTAATTTATACCCGCTTGTGCACGGGGCTTTTACCCCTTACCCCAAAAAAAGCTTGACTTTTTCCACCAACTAACTTATAGTAGTTATTACCTGCTAAAGACAGGGGGTATAAAATGAGGTTGTTAGCCTTACAAAAAGTGGAACATTATAGCCAGGCACTCCGCCAACCCGGCATTTGTGCGTTGTGGTGCCAGGAAGGGAACAGCCAACGGCTGTTATCCGTCCATCCCTGCGAAGACGTACAATCTTCCGTGCGTGCGTTTCAAGAACTACAACAACTGCGTGTATACAGCGGCAATAAGATTACGTTTTCCGTAGGATATATGCCCGGTTCTTCACCCGAAGGCCGCGCCACCGCGGCCCGGCAGTTTATCCGCCGGTCGTGCTGATTGACTATTCAATTACAATCCCGTAAAAAAACCGGTCTTAAAGGCCGGTTTTTTAATGGGAAGAATTAAGCCGAGGGCATATCGCCCATACAATTTTGAGCCCCAAAGCAGACTTCCACTATTTTCAGGGCGTCCTCCCGGCAGGAAACTTTGCCGTCCCACTGCATCCGGCAGCACCGCTCCAACGCGCAGGAAATGCGCCGCCCGGCCAACCCCAATTCTTTCAAATCCCGTCCGCGCAAAAAGCACGGCTCCAACGCATACTTTTTTAGCCCCGGGTGCACGGCCCGGATAATAGACTGCTGCATGGGGGTCAGTGCGCGCAACGGGGAACGGCGCTCCTCGGACACTTTCCACGCCTCCAAAATTTCTTGGGCAAGCTCTTTTTTCACGCGCATGGATTTCAAAAATTCTTCCCCGCTTTTGCCCAAACTGCACACCATAACCCCTAACC
>CAKUDJ010000218.1 GCA_934644855.1 uncultured Elusimicrobiales bacterium | reverse complement strand
GTCAAATGCCGTGCCGCCGTTCAGAATTCCGAATTTGTCGTCGTTCGGCAAGCTTCCCGAAACGATATCGACGTTGTTGTACTTGACCTTTATGCTCTTCTGGATACGAGAGCTGTAACCGACCTGATACCAGAACAGTTTTTCAACCGTTGCACCTTCTTCGACGGTGTCTTCGTCAATCCAGTTGAACTTGCCGTTAACGGTGTAATCGGTGCCGTTGATATTGACGGTGCCGGGCTTATCCTTGTCGTAATCTCTGGACAGAACTTGCAATTCGCCGTCCCTTCTCATGATTACGATAATTCTGGGCAAGCCTGCCGAAATATTGTCTGTACCCGTCGGATCTTTGGTCGGATCAACCGTAATCTTGTTGGTTTCGACAAACATCGTGCCGTCCGCCTTGAAGTAACCGAACAGACGCAGGAAGCCCGTGCTGTTGCTTACTTTGACTTTGACCTTCTGCACTTTGTAGTTAAGCGCATAGCCCCAGATTTCGCTTTCTTCGCCCGGAATGAGTTTTGCAGTCGACGTATCCCAGACGATGGGCGTTCCGCCGAGTTCCGCGTAAGAGTCGTTTACGCCTTTTTCGGATTTCGAATCGTATTCCGAAATGCCATAGAAGTCTGCCGCGACTCTGTCAAGGAGACCAGCTGATTTCAATGCCGCCGTCGTGAGTTCGACAGGATCGAACGGGTTCGCGACGTTTATGGTCTTTCCGGAGTCTTCGTTGGGCCTCGTGCTGTTGGTGTTGTAGTCTCTTACCGCCGATACCGAGCGCAACGTCACGTTGTTGTCAAGGTTGATGACGATTTCCGCAGTGTCGTCGTTGTTACCAACCGCCGTTATCGTGGTGCCGTCGTTTGTGGTGCGTTCTTTGTTAATCACCAGTGCGATTTGTTTAAGGACGCCCTTTCCGCTTGCAAGACGGTTCTTGTCGATTACGATTTCGACGTAACTCGGTCTTCCGCCTTCGGTTTCGTCAAGTTTCGGAAGCGGCAGTAATCTGCCAAGGATTTCTCTCAGAACTTTGCCGAGCGTTCCGCCGGGTTTAAGCCATCCTCCGAGAGTTCCGTTTACCGAACTGCCGATCATATTCGCCGCAAACGTTTGCAGATAAACCACGCATTTTTCATGAGCGTTCACGCTCTTCACAACCGTGCCGTCTTTCAGCGTTACGTCCTGACCTTCGGTGTAAACCATCTTATACAACGCTTCTTCGCTGAACAGTTCCGCGGCGGGAGCGTTCGTATTGTACATACCATAAAGCATGTAGTAAACCTTTGCAAGAATGTTGTTAAGACCTTTTCCGTTAAGGTCGACGCGGATTGTCGTGATCGCTTTGTCGCCGACAGGATTTCCTGCGACCGACTTGTTGTTCCACCAGTTGACCTGGACGCCTTTGACAAGTCCGGATACCGTGTCTTTCAGACTCTTTTCGGTGGTTGCGTCGTCGCTTGCCATGGCGTTTGTTGCCGATGCGGAGCCAAGTCCGCCAAGGAGTCCCAGAATGTCAAGGTCCGCAACCTTCATCTTTCTCAATGCGCCGATTGCCAACGTGACGTCAAGCGTCTTCGTGATAGCGATGTACAACTGATTGTTGAACAGCCATGCGCCGATTTCACGGTTCTGATCGTTGTTGATATAAGCTTGGAACTTACCTGCGTAAGTCTTGACGCCGCCGGTCATGTGCTCGGATTCTTTGTTCGTGCGCGACAATTCGATTGTTGCATATTGCTTAGAGTTGTAACTTTCTCTACTGCTATTCGTATAGTAATGGTTTGTATTCTTTTTCCACGAGATGGTGATGTCGGGGTCGATTCCCTTAATCACCGAGGTCAGGATATTCACAAGGCTGATGCCTTTCGCGTCGCTTAACACAAGTCCGGAGAACGCGTTTGCTGCGGTGCCGTTGATTGCGTCAAGTACGCCGTTTCCTGTGCCGGCCTCGTTAATCTTGCCCTTTGTCGCGCCGAACCTGATGTACCTTGCCGACTTCTCTTCTC
>CAKUDJ010000217.1 GCA_934644855.1 uncultured Elusimicrobiales bacterium | reverse complement strand
GGGTGGTCCGGGTCGTCCATACAATGCTCCCACTTAAAATTTTTATCCTTCATCATTTTGCCCATTTTTTCTCGGGCGGCCGCATTCGTCTCTATATTTTTGGGCAAATAAATATAGTAATCCGCCAGGGCTGCGCTGCGGTAAGCAGCCGGCACCGCAAACAACAAGGTCCGCCCCGTTAATTTCCCTTCCGCCGCCAAGGCGTCCCAGGCCGAGGAGGACACATATTCCACACTCTTGGTTTTCAGCCCGGCCCGGTTAAGCAGTTGCGGCACCGTGGGCATAAAGCCGGAGCGCAGCTGCGTATGCCAAGCCCCGCCGTATACAATAAAGCGGCTTGTTGGGTCTTTTTCCGCAACCGCGGTAATGATTTCCACCCAATGCGCATTACGCGCTTTCATCCCGGCAATAGATTTGGCCCAGGCAGGATTTTCCTGTGCTTCAGGCAAGTCCAATCCCAACACGGTTAAACCATAGCGGTGCGCCACCGCCGCACTGGCAGAATAGCTTTTATCCAAGACCAGTTTTTGTTCCAAATCCGCTAAAGAGATTTGATTGTTGGCATATTGGTCCAAAAACGGTTGTTCGGTGGATAAAAAGAATTCCACCCCAAAATGGGTAAAACCGGCTTTCTGTTGGCCCAAATACTTTACAATCAGGTTGGTTTCCCGCTTGGCTTGCTCGTTATTATGTTCTTCTCCCAACAGTAAAACATCCGTGTCATTATCCAACAAAGACATATAATTAAACTGTGTGGTAATGGGCCGCACCCGGCTTAACAGCGCCTTCTTTAAGGCAGCGTCCGCAGACAGGCGTGCTTCAAAAGCGTTGCGCTCTTTATCAAAGGCGGAAGGAGCCGCCACCGCGGCGCTTGCATAAAAAATACCGACAAAAAGTAAAAATAAGTGTAGTTTTTTCATACTTTTACTATAAATGTTTTAGGAAAAACCGTCAAGGGGTTCCGCGGAAAAGGGAGCCGGTACTATACAGATTTTAAGGCTTAAGGATTTATTTGCGGGTTCCGCGGCGCGTTTTGGCCTGCGGAGCTTGGTTGGCAGGTTTAGCCGTTTGCACGCGGGCAGACGGCTGCACCATTTGCGTTTGGGCGGTATTTTTCCGGCGGCGGCCGGAATAGCCCGCTTGTTGTTGGGCGGTTTGTTGGGCCGCCGCATTTTTGGCTTTTTCGGCAGCGGCTTTGGCGGCCGCCGCTTCCTCTTGGCGGCGCTTTTCTTCTATGCGGGCGTTATCCATGGCAATTACCGCATTTTGCACTTCTTGCGGGTTCATTTCAAACAATTTTACAATGTTCGTGCGGCCGTTTTTTTTAGCAGCGTCTAACGCGGTTTGGCCCGTTGCGGTTTTTAAGTCCCGCTTGGCATTGGCCGCCAACAGGCGTTGCACCACTTCTTCATACCCGCGCGAAGCCCCCCAAAACAAGGCCGTTTGCCCCTGTTTGTTTTGCTGGTCCACGTCCACCGGGGCCACCATGGAGTACGAACGCATCAGCTCATACACAATGCGCGGGCGGTTATAGCGCGCGGCATAAATAAGCGCGGTGTTGCCGTCGTTATTGGCGGCGTTCACGTCGGAACGGTACGCCAGTAAATTCTGCACGGCGTCCACATCCCCCAAAGAGGCGGCAATAATCAGCGGGGTATTGCCCTTATCGTTCTTTACATTCGGGTTTACCCCCCCTTTGAGCATAGCCACAATGCCCAACAAATTGCGTTTGGCTACCCAACGGAACAGGTTAGCCGCATTTACCCCGGCTTGGGCCCCGTTGGTTAAAAATAAGTCCACAAATTCCGCCTTTTGTTTTTCAACAGCCAAAAATATGGGCGAAATGCGGTAGTTGTTTTCCAAATTCAGGTCCGCATCCGCGTAATACAACAGGCGGGTGATGTCGTCGTGATTGGTATATAAACTGCGCAGAATAGGCGTATCGCGCGTGTACGAATTACGCTTGTTTACATCTGCCCCCAACGCCAGTAAACGCTGCACGGCATCCA
>CAKUDJ010000216.1 GCA_934644855.1 uncultured Elusimicrobiales bacterium | reverse complement strand
ATTTCCGGTTGGAATTCCCCGTACGTTTTATCTTGCAGTTTACCGCCGATAATAACAGGTTGGTCCTTATAATAAGAAGGCACCGTCAAATCCAGCGTCAGGTTGGTAAACGGCGTTTGGAAACCCACGCGGGTGGGGACGTTTACGTTAAACAAAAATTCTTGGAGCGCCTGTTTTACTTCTTCGTAAGAAAGTTCGTCGTAGCGGATAAACGGAGCGAGCAGCGTATCAAAGTTGCTGAACGCCTGCGCGCCGGCGCTTTCGCCCTGCAACGTATAGAAAAAGTTGACTACTTGCCCGAGGGCGGTGCGTAAGTGTTTGGCGGGTTTGCTTTCGGCTTTGCCCACTACGCCCTTAAACCCGTTGAGCAGTAAATCTTGCAAATCCCAACCCACGCAGTAGGCGCCCAAAAGGCCCAAATCGTGCAAGTGGAAATCCCCTTCCGAGTGCATACGGCGCACGTTTTCCGGGTAGATTTTATTTAACCAGTATACTTTGCTGATTTCGGAGGAAATATAGTTATTTAACCCCTGCAAAGAATACCCCATGTTGCTGTTTTCGTTTACTTGCCAGTCAATTTTTTGCAAATATTGGTCTACCAGGTCCACATTAAACTTGGACGAAATTTCACGCATACGGGCGTGTTGGTCCCGGTACAAAATATAGGCTTTGGCGGTTTTGTGGTAGTTAGAAGTTAATAAGACGTCTTCCACAATATCCTGCACATTTTCTACGTTCGGGATGGTCTCCGCATATAATTGTTGGATGATATTAATGGCGCGAATCGTTAATTTTTTAGCGGTTTCGGCATCAAATTCTCCCGTAGCTTCTGCCGCTTTGGCAATAGCTCTGGTAATTTTTTTGGGGTCAAAAGATTGGGTGGTCCCGTCTCTTTTTACAATGCTGGTAATAACTTCTGTGTTTTCCATAGACATAACTTTCCTAAAATAAATTGTACCGCGGTAGTAAAACGGCGTATGCAATTATTGTTGCAAAAAATACTTTTATGCAAATAACGGGCCGATTGGTCCATCCGTTTGTCAGCCGGTTGCAAGCTCTGGCCAAACAGGTACAAAAACATTATTGTTTATATGGAGCGCAAAGTCAAAAAATTTTTTGACTAGGGTTTCCGGGGCTTTGTTTTGGCTTAAAAAATAGCAAAAATCAGTTTACCGTTGGGTAAATTTTATAATCCGGCCGCGACCGCTGAAAAACGGCGTTTTTGGTTTTTCCGTCGGGGAAATTTTACCGGGGGTGGGGGCCCAGACGGGCATATGGGTCCTTTTTGTACGGCCGGGTGGGGCTTGACGCGTGCGCGCTAAACTGGTTTAATGAAAAAAACAGAAGGGGGTTCTATATGGACTTTTACCAATGGTGTGTTTTAGTGGCCGTAACGGCCTTTGTGGTGTTAGTATTTTTTATTGTGCGTACCATGCTCCAGTTGTACCGCACGGCGGAAAGTGTGGAGTATTTGGCCATGGTATCCGCGGAAAATGTGGAAAAAACCCGCCCGGCATTTGATTTGGTGGAAAATGTGTCTACTTTATTAGACAGCACTTTCTATAAAACCGTCAAATTGGGCCTGGATTTGGTCCACCGCTACCGCCAACACAAATAAACGTACTTTTATTAAAGCCCCCGGGCCAAAAGCGGTCCGGGGGCGTATTTTTTTAAGCGTTCAGCAGCCAAAAACCGGTGTTTAAGTAGCAGGCAAACAACAGCCACGCGCCGTAAGGCCATAACAATCGGCCCGCCCACGGGCTCAAACGGCTAAAGGCCCGCACCAGGAAAACCAGTTCCGCTGCCATGAGCCCCAGTAATAGGAGAGACAACCCCGGTTGGTGCTGCCCGAAAAACAGCGGCGTCCAACACGCATTTAGGAACAGCTGCCCTAAAAATAACCCTAGCGCTCTGCGGGATATTTGGGCGCGGAAGGCAAGCCAGGCGCTTATCCCTATCAATATATATAGGAGTCCCCACGCCAGGCCAAAGGCGTAATCCGGCGGGGTAAAAGG
>CAKUDJ010000215.1 GCA_934644855.1 uncultured Elusimicrobiales bacterium | reverse complement strand
GCAGAATTACGAAAAGCAGGAAGCACAAGAACGCGCCCGCCGGGCGGCCAAAGCCCGTTCCGTAAATTTTGCCTGCACGGCCGACGAAGATTGTATTATTGTGGATAAAGACCCGTGCGGTTGTTTGGTAGGGCCTAAAGGGGTGGTGGCTATTAATGCGTCACGCTCTTTGGAATTTACCAAATCCTTGGGTAATGTACTGGCAAAAGCCTGCCCGGACGGGGAGCCGTCGCAAGAAAAAGAATGCAGCCCCAATGCCCGGGCCGTCTGCCGCAATAAGACGTGTAAAATTGTGTATTAAGAGTTGACCAGATGAGCCTTTTTCGCCGCCCTTTAACCGAAACTTCCTCCGCCCCCAAAACTACCTGGGGGGGCCGCTTGTCCGCATGGGGAAAGCGCGGCTTAAAAGGCTTATTTTTACTGTTATGTGCCGTGGCCACGGCGTTATTGCTCAAAGCCGGTTATCCTAAAGAGTCCGTATACTGGTTGGGATGGGTGGCGTTAGCGCCGTTTATTATGGGTGTAGTGCACGTGCGCAAATTTTGGCGTGCATTTTTTTATTCCTGGTTTAGTGCCGTTTTAATTTACGGCGGACTCTTTGGGTGGATTTACCGCACTTGCCGCGAGGGGGGCGGTTTAAGCGCCGGGCTTTCCGTGGCGGCCTGGTTGGGGCTTTCCGCGCTTATCGGTTTGCAGTTTGCGGTGTTCGGCTCCAGTTGTTTCTTTTTGCGCAAACTGCGCGGCTTGTTCCCCTTGATGGCGGCGTGCGGGTGGGTGGCGCTGGAGTGGCTCCACCAAACCTTGGCGTTTCACGCGGTGGGTTTCCCGTGGGTGATGTTGGGGTATTCCCAATGGAATTTTCCTCAAGCGTTGCAAATTGCTTCTTTAACCGGGGTATATGGGGTTAGCTTTGCCGTGGCGTTTGTGGGGATTGCGGTTGGGTTTGCGTTTTCGGGCAAGGCGGGTTTTAAGGGCGCGGTTTTCCAATTGATTTTAGCCGCGTGTATGTGGGGCGGAGTAGTGGGTTTTGGGGAGTGGACCCTGTCGCGCCCGGCCCCCAAAGCGTTGTTAAGCGTCAACGCCGCCGTTATGCAGCCCAACATAGACCAGTATAAAAAATGGTCCCCGCAGTTTGAAGCGGAAATCCGCTCTACGCTAGAGGATATGGGCCGCCAACTCAAAGATAAACAAGCGCTGTTAGCCGTCTGGCCGGAAAGTGCCGTGCCGGGGGAACTGACCCAGGAGCCGTATTTAAGCCTGTTTGAAAAAATCTCTACCCAAGGCAGTTTATTCCAGGTGGTCGGCTCTAACGTGACGGGCGACAAACAACAATTTGTAGGGGCCTATGTGGTTTCTCCGTTTGACGATAAATTACAGGAATACCGCAAAGTAAAATTAGTGCCGTTTGGGGAATATATCCCGCTGGAAAGCGTGGTCCGTTCGGTAGCCAAAGACGTAGCCGTATTGGGCGAATTGGGCAGTTTTACCCCGGGGAGCCCGGAGCAAGAGTTGCCGCAGATGTCCGGCGTACCGTTTGGCATTACCGTATGTTATGAATCCATTTTCCCGCAGTTATGGGCCAAACAAAACCGCGCCGGAGCCAAGTTTTTTGTAAACGTGACGAACGATGCCTGGTTTTTTGATTCGGATGCGCCTTACCAGCATTTGGCGGTCAGCGCACTGCGCGCGGTGGAAACCGGGCGCCCGGTTTTGCGCGCGGCCAACACGGGCATATCGGCCGTAGTGGACCGTTATGGCCGGATACAGGAAACGGCCCCGCTCAATACGCGCACCATTTTAACGGCCAATATTCCCTTGCCCTTAAATGATGCCCAAAATTTTTATACGCAGTGGGGGGATTGGTTTGCGTGGCTTTGCGCCGCTTTATATTTTACGCTCCTCATATCTGCCATGGTGTTTGCTTATGAATAATATTGAATTTAATGATGTGGATACTAAAATTACGGAAATGGAAACCCGGGTGGCAAAAATCGGGCAGATTGTAAATGTTCCGGCCAAGAC
>CAKUDJ010000214.1 GCA_934644855.1 uncultured Elusimicrobiales bacterium | reverse complement strand
ACTTATCGGCTAAACTGATGATTCGCGCCGGGTTGGTGCGCAAACTGGGCAGCGGCCTGTATGAATGGCTGCCGCTAGGGTTCAAAGTGCTTAAAAAAGTAGAGCAAATCATCCGCGAAGAAATGGACCGCGCCGGAGCGAACGAAATTTGGCTCCCCATTATCCAACCCAAAGAACTTTGGGAAGAAAGCGGCCGTTGGGCCCACTTTGGGGACCAGTTATTAAAACTGGAAGACCGCAAAGGGGCGGGGTTTTGCGTTTCCCCCACCGCCGAAGAAGAAGTGACCGATTTGGTGCGCAAGGATATTTCTTCCTACAAACAACTGCCCAAATGCCTGTACCAGTTCGGCACCAAATTCCGTGATGAAATCCGCCCCCGCTTTGGGGTCATGCGCTCGCGCGAATTTTATATGAAAGACGCCTACTCCTTTGCCGCCAATGATGCCCAGGCCGACGATTGGTACCAACGGATGTATGATGCGTACCAACGCATTTTTAAGCGGTGCGGTTTCAAATTCAAAGCGGTGGAAGCCGATACCGGCGCTATCGGCGGGAATTTTTCGCATGAATTTATGGTGCTGGCCGCCAACGGCGAAGATGCCATTGCCGACAGCGACTGCGGTTATGCCGCCAATACGGAAAAAGCCGCCGTCCAATGCCCGCAATTTCCCGCGTTGAACGAGGCCGAACTCAAACCCATGCAAAAGGCAGACACCCCCAAAGCCTACACGGTGGAAGACGTGGCCGCTATGCTTAAAGTGCCTACGTCCAAGCTCATTAAACTGCTCCTTTTTATGGCAGACGGCAAACCCGTGGTGGCGTTGGTACGCGGGGACCACGAACTCAACGAAGCTAAATTCCGCGCGTTTTTGAAATGCGAAGAATTATTAAAAGCCGACGAAGAAACCTATACCCGCGTGACGGGCTCTTTTGTGGGCTTTGCAGGCGCACAGGGACTTAAGGAAAAGCACCCCGAACTGCCGATTTACGCCGATAACTATGTAAAAGGCGTGGTCAACGGCGTTTCCGGCGGGAACGAAAAAGACGTCCATATGCTCAACGTCACCCCCCTGCGCGATATTCAGGTGGATGCCTATGCGGATTTGAAAGTAGCCAGCGAAGGCGACTGCTGCCCGCACTGCGGTAAACCGTTTACGTTTACGCGCGGGATTGAAGTGGGGCACGTTTTCAAACTGGGTACCAAATACTCCAAAGCCATGAACGCCAACTTTTTGGACGAAAACCAAAAAGCCCAACCTATGATTATGGGTTGCTACGGCATTGGTGTAGGCCGCGTGGTGGCCGCCGCCATTGAACAATCCCACGACGATAACGGCATTATTTGGCCCGCGCCGTTGGCTCCGTTTGATGTGTGCTTGGTGGCTATTGATTACGACTCCAACCCGGAGGTTAAAAAACACGCGGACGAAATTACCGCCGCGTTGGAAGCCAAAGGCATTAGCGTATTGTTAGACGACCGCGACGAACGCGCCGGCATTAAATTCAAAGATGCGGATTTGATTGGTATTCCGCACCGTTTGGTAGTCAGCAGCCGCAGCGTGAAAGACGGCCAATGCGAATACAAACCCCGCACCGCCAAAGAGTCCGAACGTTGGAACCTGACGGACGCGGTGGAAAAACTCTCCGCCGCCGCAGGCAAATAACGCCCGGTTAACCCTTCATAAAACGCCCCCGGCATATAAAAATTGCCGGGGGTTTTTATTATCAGCAGACTCAATATTTTAGTTTGTTTAGAACCGCATTCCCATACGGAAAAACACATTATGGAATTGCAGGTTTTTGTCTTTGTTAAAGTCGGACAGGTGCTTATCGCTAATAAACGCATACGCATAGCGGTATTCTAATCCGGCAAACAGCGTGGACGTAATATCATACTGCACGCCTAACCCGGCATACAGGGAAGCCCCCCACTTATCTTTACTGGTGGAAGCGCCCGTTGCATCTGTTTTCAGCCGCGCGTTCATCATACCGGCCCCAAACGGGATATACACCCGCCAGTTGCTCCA
>CAKUDJ010000213.1 GCA_934644855.1 uncultured Elusimicrobiales bacterium | reverse complement strand
GCGTAGAAGCGGTCAATATCACCGGCCTTCACGAAATTCCCCTTAAAAAACTGCTTGCCAAAGCCTCCAACAAGCCGGGCAAAGTTTACAAACCGCAAAACTTACAGCGCGATTATGTAAAAATGATGCTCTACGGCCGCAACCAAGGCTATGCCCAGTTTATGATGACGGAACCGAAACTGGATTACAACGCGGATAAATCGTTGGTATCCGTTTCGTATGACGTCACCGAAGGCCCTAAGGTGGATTTCGGCACCACCGCATTTGAGGGCAGTACCGTTTTTTCCGACGCGGAATTAAAAGAAAAAGTCTATTACCGCACCGGCAAATTATACAACCAAAAAGATTTTGAAGACACCGTTTCCGCCATTCAGGAAGCCTATGCCGATAAAGGCTACCTGCAAGCCCGCGTGCAGCCCCGCTACGACGTACAAAACGGGCTGCTCAACATTTCGTTTGATATTTCCGAAGGCGGCATTTTTTATATAGACAACGTGGACGTTTCCGGCTACGGGAAAACCAAAAAACACGTTTTCACGCGGGAACTTTCCATTCACCCCGGGGATTTGTATGATGCGGCCAAAATACGCCGCAGCCAAACCAAAATTATGAACCTCGGATTTATTAATGATGTGCAAGTAGACCTCCAACCCACGGCAGACCCCCAAAAAGTGGATTTGGGCTTTAACGTGGTGAAAGGCCGCCCGGGGATGTTCCAGGCGGGGTTAGCCATGTCCTCCATGGACGGCTTATACGGGGAGGTTTCCGTCAACCACCTAAACTTTTTGAACCGCGCACAACGCCTTTCCCTGCGCACCATGTTCGGTAAAGAAATTTTGGATTACACCGTCAGTTGGTATACGCCGTGGATTTACGACAAACCCACCTCTTTGGGGGTGGATGCGTTCAACACCCGCCGTTACCGCTCTTTCGTCACGGAAAACCAAGCCTATACCGAAAAGCGCGTCGGCGGCCGCGTAAAAGTAGGCCCGCGTTTTAATGATGACATCTACCAACTTTCGCTCGGCTACTCGTTTGAAAATGTAGACATTTACGATATTGACCCCAACTTCGTTTACGCCCCCGGTAAAAAGCCGGGCGAATATATTGAAAAAGGCAAAACCAACATATCCACGTTCAGCGCGGATATTGCCATGGACACCCGCGATAATATGTGGGACCCCACCCGCGGTTGGCGCAACTCCATGGGGTTGGCCTTGGCCGGCGGGCCGATTGGCGGCGACCTGGATTTGTGGTATTTTAACGCCCGCTCCATTTTCAACCATACGGTGCTGAACGTGGGGGGCAACTACCCCATTGTGTTTGTGCTTTCCAACAAATTCGGCTCCGTACAGCCTTACGGGCGCACCCAATACGTTCCCCCTTATGAAAAATTCTTCTTGGGCGGGGCGGACACCGTCCGCGGTTATGAACGCGCGGGCGAAATCGGCCCGGCGTACGGCGGCGATATGTACTATGTAATGAACGCGGAACTGCGTTTCCCGATTGCGCGCGAAGGCCGCCGCAACATGGCCCAGTTTGCCTTCTTTTTTGATATGGGCAACTCTTGGGACCATTTTGACGATATTGACTTTAGTTTGGGACCGAACGAAAACCAATTCAAAGCCGGGGTGGGTGTAGGCTTGCGTTTTACAACCCCCGCCCTGCCGATTCGCATTGATTGGGGCTACGGCTTGAACCACGATAAAGGGCAAGACAAATCCCACTTCTATTTCAATATGTCTAATATGATGTAAGGACGAGCTATGCGTAAGATTTTTTGCCTGTTGGGTGTGTTGGTATGGGGCGGCGTATTACACGCCGCCGACTTGGATTTAACCCCCGAGGAAGCCGCGGCGGTGGCGGCCATTAAGGCAAAAAACAACACGAGCGCGCCGGAAGAAACCATTAAATTGCCGGAAACCACCAAACAGCAGGCGTTTGCGGAACACGAACAAGAATCCTCCCAACCCGCGGCGGGCCAAGTGCCAAGTTCCACTGCACCGCAAGCGGCCGCCGCTACTGCGCCGGCGCAACCGGA
>CAKUDJ010000212.1 GCA_934644855.1 uncultured Elusimicrobiales bacterium | reverse complement strand
ACCATATTTACCATTATTTGGCCCGCCGGGAAAAAGACCCCCACAACCGCCGCACCCTGGAACAACTGGCCGAAGAAGAAGCCACCCACTATAAGCTGATTCTAAAAGAAAGCGGCGTAAGTGCGGAGCCTAACAAAACCAAAATTTTTATTTATACGCTTTTGGCGCGGGTACTGGGGCTGACGTTTGCCATTAAACTGATGGAAAACGGCGAACACGGCGCAGTAAAAAACTATTCCCAATTTACCGAATACCCCGCCATACGGGATTTAGCCCGCGACGAAGACGCCCACGAACAAAAATTAATTGCGTTAATTAACGAAGAACGCCTGGCCTATATGGGCAGCGTGGTGTTGGGGCTTTCGGATGCGCTGGTGGAATTTACCGGGGCGTTAGCCGGGTTTACTTTTGCATTAAGAGATACCAAACTGATTGCGCTGACCGGGGCCATTACGGGTATTGCGGCGGCGCTTTCTATGGCCTCTTCGGAATATTTATCGTCTAAATCCGAGGACGAGGGAAAACACCCGCTGAAAGCCGCCCTGTATACCGGGGTAGCGTATGTATTTACGGTGGCCGCGCTCGTCAGCCCGTTTGCCCTGCTTTCCAATGTGTTTGTAGCGTTGGGGGTGATGTTGGCGGCGGCGCTGTTATTAATTGCGGCGTTCTCGTTCTATTATGCGGTGGCCCGCGGGGAAAGTTTCCGCCGCCGATTTACGGAAATGGCCTGCTTGAGTTTTGGCGTGGCGGGCGTAAGCTTTTTTATCGGCTACCTGCTCAAAACGCTTACCGGCATTGAAGCCTAAAAACAAATTCTGCTGAAACCTAAAAACACCCCGCCGGGTATAAAACCTGGCGGGGTGTTAAACTGATTAAGCATTTAGCCAATTAGTTGTTGGTGGGAGTGGCACAAGTTGCGCTACCGTCGTTGCAGCAACTAGCCGCCGGGGCATCAGTACCGCAGAAGTCCGCGCATAATTCCTGTCCGGCATCGGTGGTAGAGTCACACTGGACGTTATCACCCTGATAGAAGCGGGTTAAGCTATACTCATATTGCAATGTTCCGCTATCAGCGTGGCGGGTAGCCGTAGCTTTACCGGTGGTAAAGTCCGTGCCGCTCAACTCTACTACAAAGCCGTTGGCTTTGGTCTGATAAGAAGAACCGGTAGCCCCTTTCGGAGAAACGTCCAAGGCTTTGTAGTTCGTCACAAACTTATTGGTTTGCAAAAATTTGCGGCGCTGCGCTTGGGCAATGCTCCCCAGCAAGGTGTCGGCTTCCGTCATGCGGGAGCGTTCCACCGCTTTGAAGTATTGCGGCATGGCCATAGCGGCCAAAATACCGATGATGAGTACCACCACCAGTAATTCAATCAGGGTAAACCCCTTATTTGTTTTAATCATATTTCCCTCCTTTTGGGAATAAACAACAAGGTGGGCCGATTCAAGGGTACTGTAGGAGTTTTTATATAACCTTGCCCGGCCCATATTGCCAATGTATCAAAAAAAAAAAACGAGTCAAGCCTTTTTTAATTCTTCCCCGTACAAACACAAAACAACGGGCATTTTGCGCAAGCAAACACTTGTTTATTTTTGCTTGGCAAAAAACGGCCCAATCAATAAAACTGGCGTTCTTTTCCCTGTGCGCAAAGTGGTATAATATATAGGCAAGGCGGTTTACCCCCTCAAATTTTTCCGCCCGGAGCATATATGATTAGACAAGGCAAATTTTACTTTACGTCGGAATCCGTTTCCAAGGGTCACCCGGATAAAGTATGCGACCAAATTTCCGATGCGGTTTTGGATGCTATTTTAGCTAAAGACAAAACCGCCCGCGTGGCGTGCGAAACCTACATTACCAGAGGTTTGGTAATGGTAGGCGGAGAAATTACCACCCGTACTTGGGTGGACGTGGAACAAATCGCCCGCCAGGTAATTAAAGAGATTGGTTACACGGAAGCAAAATTCGGTTTCAACGGTGATACTTGCGCCGTGGTAAACGTAATCGGCAAACAATCGCCGGACATCAGCCAAGGGGTAGATGTGGGC
>CAKUDJ010000211.1 GCA_934644855.1 uncultured Elusimicrobiales bacterium | reverse complement strand
CAGCTTCTGCTTGTCTGTGATGGATGCACTGCCTCCATCGCCATAGAAACGGATGTGCTGCTGGTTGCGGTCGTCCGGCACCAACGCTTGCCTAACATAACGTCCGAGGCCCCATTCACTTTTTGGGACATATTGAACTCTATAACCGGGCAATCCTGGTTCAACGGGGTGGCCACACAGGAGTGTTTGTTGGAACAATCATACGTATAATATTTACCTTGGCTTACTTTTACATCCAACTGGGATATATTGGGCGAGTAATCGTCATACGCAATAAAATATACTTCCTGTGCCTCCGTAATGGCTTTTAAGGCAGACATGGCTTCCGTAGTGCGGGCTTTGGCAATCGCACGCTGATACTGGGGCAAGGCCACCGTAGTCAACACCCCGATAATTAAGATAACGACCAATAATTCTATTAATGTAAAACCTTTTTTCATCATAAAAACCTCCAACTATTTAATTGTAGCGGAAATAAGCCCGAAAGACAACCACCCGGCTTATAAACTTGCGGGCCCGCATCCATGCGGGATTATCCGCCACACCCCACTAAAAAGGGCCCCTTGCGGAGCCCTGTAAAAAGCCCAAAATGTAAAGCCTACGGGATAGAATCCATAATTTTGCGCAGTTCTTCTTCGCTTTTATCGCGCACTTCTACGGTTTTTTCTTTGCCTTTGGCTCCTTTTACAATAATAATGCTCTCCACCTTTACGGCAAAGAAATCCGCCAAAAAGGATTTCATAATTTCGTTGGCGGCGTCATCATCTACTTTTTTATTTTTAATTTTTACGCGCAATACGCTGCCAATGCGGCTGATAACCTCGTTATTTCCCGTCGTAGGGATTACCCGTACCTTTATAATCATAAATCCTCCAAATCTTTGGCAAAAATTGCACTGCCTATCCGCGGCAAAGTTGAGCCTTCCAGCACCGCCTGCGTATAATCTTCGCTCATCCCCAGCGAAAGCCACCGCTCCGTGCCGGTAAAATCCTGCAAAAACGCATCCCTTACCCCGGCAAACAATCCGCGCAACGCTTGCGGTTGGTCCGTTTGCGGGGCAATCGCCATATATCCGCATACCTGTAAACCGGGCAGTTTTTTTAACTGCGCGGCCAGTTGGCGCGCCATAGCCAGGGGCAAGCCGGATTGGGTTTCTTTATCCGTCAATTTAACCTGCACCAACACGCGCACACCTTTGCCTTTTTTTAAGGCCAGCGTACTTAATACTTCGCCCAAAGGCAGGGAGTCTACGGAATCAATAAAATCAAATAACTCAACGGCACGGGCTGCTTTGTTTTTTTGCAAATGACCGATAAAATGTTTAACGACGGGATACTTTGCAAAAACAGGGTTTGTCCACCGGGCCCAAGCTTGCTGCACGCGGGATTCCCCCACATGTTTAATCCGTCCCGTTGCCAACAAGGTTAAAACGTCTTCATCCTTGGCGTACTTGGTGACGGCCATTAAACTTACCGGGCCCGCCTTTACGCGTGCTTGCGCATACGCTTGTGCGATATTTTTTTCCACCCGGGTTAGGTTATTTTGCAAAATTTCCGCTCGGTGCATAAAAAACCCTTGACATATTATATCAAAATTTACTTTAATGCTCAACTTTTATTACTATACAAACGCCTTTTTGGGGTACAAATTCCAACCGTAAAAAAGGCTCCTGGGAGGGAGCCTTAAATAAGGGGGTTTTACATGGGATAAACATCCCAAGTTTTATCTAAAAGTGAGAAAGAAGCCATCTTGGAATGGCGGGTTAAACCCCGGCATACTTGCGCGGCGCGCTCATTGCCGGAAACGGCAAGACATTCCCGCCGCCCGGCCCGGTTTGCCTCTTCATTGGGCGGCACATTTAACCAGGCACGGTAGCCTATCTCCGCCCGGGCACGGGTGGGTACAAACACCATCACATCCGCAACGCCGGCCGAAGAAGATACGAGCAAATACATATTGGGGCATACCACTTTGCCGTTATCATCCCTTTGGCAGTTAGCCGGGGGAGCAATGGGCAAATCCGCGGAGGAAGTGGGCACTTGGCGGGTTTCGGTATAGTCCAACTC
>CAKUDJ010000210.1 GCA_934644855.1 uncultured Elusimicrobiales bacterium | reverse complement strand
GGCGAAGAGAATCGAACTCTCGTCTCAACCTTGGCAAGGTCGCGTTCTACCATTGAACCACGCCCGCAAAATCTTTCTTTATTCCCAACAAAAATATTATAACAAATTTTATTTCAAAAGTATAGGTGCTATTTTTTTAAGATAAGCGTTTTCCAACACCGCCCGACGGACCGCCGGGTTGTTTTTCATTTCCGAAAGGTATTTGTTTTGGTTGATAATTTTTGCCGCCGCTTGCGGGTTTTGCCGGTAATATTGGCCGGATTTGCTAATCATTAAAAAACCCATAAAGCGGCTTTTGTTAATTGCTTGGAGCAGTTTTTCATCACTCAGTACACGGCGGACGGTTTCGTTTTGGAAAAACTCGTCCATGGCGGCGGCATCTTCCACAAAAAGCCGTAATTCTTCCGGGTCGTTGAGCAGGTTGGCGGCGTCCGGCCGGGAGGTAAAGGCTTTAATCATGGCATCTTTACCCAGTAAAAAAGCTACTATGTCCGGGTCCCCGGCGTTAGAATCAATATTAGAAGTCAACGCCCACGGCGCGGCACCGATGGTTTTGTAGTTGGTGTCATTCATGGTTTGAAAGTTATAACGGCTGATGACCGGGATGGTGGTTCCCAAAGAGGTCACATTTACGCTGCGGTCCTGCCCTTCTTGTATTTGCAGGTAGCGCACCCCGGTCGTGGGGTTTAATTCCCGGTCTACGGACAGGCCTTTCAAATTGGCCGGGTCCAGGGAAGACGGGATATTTTCCGCCTTGTTTTTGGCCGAAAAAATGAATAACAAAGAAACCCCCAACGCCGCCAGCGTGACACCAAACGCTATGGCCGGCATTTTATCTGCCCAGGTTTTGGGTTGGGCCGCCTTGATGGCCTGGGCTTTGGCGGCCTCGGCCTGGCGGGCTTGTTCGCGCACAACTTTTTGGGGCGTGCGTAAGCGTTTTTTTATTTCTTCTATATCCATATTCTTATTCTAACAAATCTTCCGCCCAAAAAACACAGGCTCTATACTTGCTATAATAAAATGATGAAATCCCATACCGAATATTTACTCATTCACACGCCTGAGCGGTACCAGATTGTAAACATTACCCCGCAGGTGGAGGCCGCTTTGGCCAAAAGCGGCATACAGGAAGGCTTGTGCCTGGTCAATTCCATGCACATTACTTCCAGCGTATTTATTAACGATAACGAGCCCGGCCTGCACCGGGATTTTTTGCGTTGGGCGGAGCGTTTGGCCCCTTACGGGGTGGATAAATACCAACATAACCTGACCGGGGAAGACAACGGGGACGCGCACCTCAAGCGCACGCTGTTAGGGCGCGAAGTGGTGGTGGCCGTCACCAACGGACAGCTTGATTTTGGCCCCTGGGAAACCATTTTTTACGGAGAATTTGACGGCCAACGCGATAAGCGCGTGTTGGTTAAAATTATTGGAGAATAAAATGAAAAAAACTATTTTTTATCACGATACGGATTGCGGCAACGTGGTTTATTACGCCAACTACTTAAAATATTTTGAAGAAGCCCGCACGTTATATATGGCCGAACGCGGCTTTAGCGTGCCGGCCCTGATGCAACGCGGGCTTTATTTTGTGGTGGCCCGGCAGGAAGTGGAATATAAATATTCCGTGCGTTATGCGGACGAAATAGACGTTGCCACCAAGGTTTTGGAAGTATCTGACATTAAAATTGTGTTTGAAAACATCATCACCAACCAAAACGGCCGTTTGTGCACCAAGGGCAAAACCACGTTGGTTTGTGTGGATAAAACCGGGATGCCTACTGCCATGGGTGCGGAAGTTAAAGCCGCCATGGCTCCCACCATATAAAAAGAGCGCCGTAAATAGAGGGGGTGCCCGGGCATTCCGGGCACCGTATCAAAAGGCCTAGGGTACGGATGGGCCCAAAATAAAATCAGCCTGGGACCAAGGACCCTGGCCCCGTTCTCCCAAGAAGTTATACTATCAATAAGGGAGGACGTTATGAACAAAAAACTTTTATGGAGTATTTTGTTTTTAGCAACGGCTGTTGGGGTGCAGGCCAAGCCCCAAGCGCGCGTGTATGATGTGCAC
>CAKUDJ010000209.1 GCA_934644855.1 uncultured Elusimicrobiales bacterium | reverse complement strand
AGTGACCCCGAACCCCAACACGCACCATGTAAACGAAGCCGCTAAAATGGCGCAGGATTTTGGGGCCAAAGCCATGTTGGCTATCGGCGGCGGTTCCGCCATTGATGCCGGCAAAAGCGTGGCTATTTTGATGAAACATCCGGGCAAAACCGCCGAAGATTTATATACGTTCCAATTTACTCCGGCCGAAGCCGCCCCGATTATTGCCATCAACTTAACACACGGGACCGGCTCGGAAGCGAACCGCTTTGCGGTGGTAAGCATTGAAGAAAAGAACTTCAAACCGGCCATCGCGTACGATTGCCTCTATCCGCTCTATTCCATTGACGACCCGGCCCTCATGGCGGGCCTCTCCGAAAACCAGACCCGCTATGTGTCTATTGATGCCGTCAACCACGTGGTAGAAGCGGCCACCACAGTAGCTACTTCCCCTTACGCGATTGACTTGGCTATTTCCGTCGTGCAACTGGTTAAAGAATACCTGCCGGTGGCCCTCAAAGACCCGAAAGATTTAACCGCCCGCTACTTTTTGGCTTATGCGGCGTTAATTGCGGGTATTGCATTTGATAACGGACTGCTGCATTATACGCACGCGCTGGAACACCCGCTTTCCGGCGTGAACCCGAACTTGACCCATGGCCTGGGGTTGGCGATGTTATTGCCGGCGGTACTCAAGAACATTTACCCGGCCCGCCCGGCCACGTTGGCGGATGTGTTGGCCCCCATTGTGCCCGGCTTGAAAGGGTGCGGGTGTGAGGCAGAAACCGTTGCCAAAGGGGTGGAAAAATGGCTATTCTCGGTGGGTTCCACGCACAAATTGGCGGACGAAGGCTTTAAGGCCGAAGACGTGGATAAACTGGTGGAATTGGCTTTCAATACGCCGTCTTTGGACGGACTACTGGCGATTGCCCCCACCAAAGCCACCAAAGAGGCCGTACGCGCTATTTATGCGGAATCTTTAACGCCGTACAACAAATAGCCTTATCTTGCTTAGTAAAAAGCCCCCGTCCGAGCGGGGGCTTTTTTGCTATACTAAAAAAAGGAGCATTATGAAAGATAGCCTCATTTTTATAATTACAGGAATGGCCTTTTGGATTCCCTGTTTATGGTCTGTTATCCGGCAAAAAAGATTTTTTAAGAAAAACATTGTCACCCAAGGCATTATTACGACTTACCGTTCCCGACAGAATAAAGGCGCTAGGATGTATTCGGCCGTAGTATCGTATGAAGTTGACGGAATACCACACCAAGTGCAAAGCAACGTGTGGACAGCCGGCCGGCCGAAATTAGGCGACACCAAGAAAATTGCTTTTAACCCCGCCAATCCTAAAGAAGCCATGTGTGAGGACAGTTGTTTTATGGAATATGTGGCAATAATAATAGGCGCAGGGCTAACCGCCGTGGGGATTTACCGGTTATTTTAAGCCAGCACTTTATTGCCGCGCACATAGTTAAAAAAGGCTTTCACGCGCGGGTCGCAATACACATCCCGCACGGTAATATCCTTTTTTAAGTGCACCCCGTTTAAGGTGCGGCAACGGCTCAGCGCCACATACGTTTGCCCCGGCGCAAAGGCCCCGCGGCCAATATCCAAATAAATACTGTCAAACGTGAGCCCTTGGGATTTATGAATGGTAATGGCCCAGGCCAGTTTTAGCGGATATTGCTTGAAAAACCCCTGCACTTTGGGCGCTAATTTTTGGGTTAAGGGGTTAAATTCGTACTTTACATCTTCCCAAATGTGCGGCTCCACGGTATAAACTTCCCCTTTCAGGGCCACTTTAATAAAGTCCGGACCTAAATCGTACACGGTGCCGATGTCCCCGTTTACCCAGTTATCATCATTTACTAACATCATTATTTTGGCGCCTTTTTTGAGCCGCAGGCTTTGTTCGGCCGGAGTGGTTTTAGTTTTGAACGCATCCACGATTTGCGCCTCATACACAAATTCTTGTCCGGGCAACTCTGCCAAATACATATTGTTGCGGTAGGCCGCCTCCCGGTTGGTGGGCGACAAAATAATGCTGTCCGCAAAATCCTCCGGCAGTTCAAACGTCTTGCGCACATTTAATTG
>CAKUDJ010000208.1 GCA_934644855.1 uncultured Elusimicrobiales bacterium | reverse complement strand
ATAAAGGACATTACAATAAAATAATAGCCTTTTTCCTTCCCCACGTTATAAACATTTACAATGTTGGGGTGGTCCAGTTCGGCCACGGCGCGGGCTTCGCTTAAAAAAAGGTCTACGGCTTTTTTATCATTGGCTAAAGCGGGGCTTAAAATTTTAACGCAAACAATACGGTTTAAGGCTTTATGACGGGCCCGGTAGACGGCGCCCATACCGCCTTCCGCTGTTTTTTGCAGGATTTCACAACCGGAAATTTCCTGCCCGATTAACGATGATTTTGTGTCTTTTGCGTCTTGTGTGCTCATAGCCGTCCTTAAAAAATAAAAAAATTTAAGCCAAACCTTAATTTATTATACAAAAACTGCTTGCTTTTAGGATAAACAATCAATAGAATATAACTAACGTCTATCATATCATATTTTGGCCTGTCTTGCGGGCCGTATTGGGGGTTTTATGAGTGAAAGCAGTTTTATGGTTTTGCGTAATATCGGCAGTTTGCCGTTGGAAGACGGTACGGAAGTAAAATTTACCATTGATGCGTACCGCAATTACCGCTATGCGTCTATCCGCAAATACTTGCAAACGGACGGTTTTATGGGGGCAACCCGTATGGGGATTACCATGACGCCGGAAATCGTACAAGCCCTGGCGCCGATTATTGCCGCCTTGCCGGATGATGAAAAACAATGCCCGGATAAAGATTTGGGCAAATTTGCCAAGCGGCCGGGGATGTCCGTCGTGGCCCGGGTAAGTACCTTTATGGGCGCCAAGGGGTTGGATTTGCGCCAATGGCAGGAAGACAGCACTTATACCGGGTGGACTAAAAAGGGTATCCGCCTGCCGTACAATAAAATAAAGGAAATCAAACGGCTGTTTGCCCTATTAAATGATGCCTTTAATGAAACCCCGGTAGAATTTTAACGGGTTTTACCCATAAAAAAGAGGGCTCCGCAAGGAGTCCTCTTTTTTGCCTAACAGCTGAATAGATTTATGCTTTAATTACGCCGTTTTCCACCAACATTTCTTTGGCGTTTTGAAAAGCGGTTTGCGGCAGAATTTCCCGCATACACTTAAAATGCCCCAACGGACATTTTCTGCCCCCATGCAGCGCGCACGGGCGGCATTCCAGGCTTTTTACCTCCAATACGCGGTGGCCGTGCCCATACGGGAAGAATCCTAATTCTTTGGTGGTGGGGCCGAAAATAGCCAGCGTAGGCACATTAAACGCGGTGGCAATGTGCATGGGGCCGGAATCGTTGGTGATAAACAGTTTGAAATGCGGCATAAGCGCCATTAAATCTGCCAGACTGGTTTTACCGCACAAGTTGGCACAATGGCCTTGCGATAATTGGCAGATTTTTTCGCCCAAGTCCGCATCTTTTTTGCCGCCGCCCACAATAACCGTTTGAACGTGTAATTCCGTTTCCAGGCGGCTAATCAGCTCCACAAAGTATTCTTTGGGCCAACATTTGGTAGGCCAGGCGGAACCCGGGTGCAAGCCGACCAAGGTTTTGCCTTCCAAGTTAAAATCTTTCATCAGGCGGGCTACATTTTCTTCCGCCGACGGCGCATAACGCAGGCTTAATTTTTCGGCCTTAAATTCTTCTTTGGCAATCCCCTGCAACAAAGAAAGGTTGCGTTCCGCGTCGTGAATCATCCAGGAAAACGGCACCGTTTTGGTGTAGAAAAACCACCCTTCGCTGGAAGTAAAGCCAATGCGTATCGGCACGCGGGAAAGCCACGCAATCAGCGCGCTTCTGAAACTGCGGTGCGGCACCAGTAAAATATCAATATGGGCCTCTTTAATGGCTTTGGCCGTTTTCCAAACGCCTACAATTTTATTCCAACCCGTTTTTTCGTTTAAGATAATTTGGGAAACCTCTTTCATGGGGCGGAAAATATCCTGCGTTTGCGGGCGGGTAATAACCACAATTTTGCTGTCCGGGAACAGGCGCGCCGTTTTTTGGATAAGCGGCGTAGTCAGTACGCTATCCCCAATAAACGACGTTTGGAAAATACCGATTTTGCCTATTTTTTTGCCGTCCATAGAGGCTTTTTTATAGGCCCAGTCGCCCAGTTCGGGT
>CAKUDJ010000207.1 GCA_934644855.1 uncultured Elusimicrobiales bacterium | reverse complement strand
TTCGTTAGATAGTAATTTGCTTGTTGTTTTGCCTATTTTAGCGCTTACGATTCCTGTTGTTTTTTATCGGGATTATCGGCGAATATATCGGCGCGATTTTAACCCAAGTGCTGCACCGGCCGCTAGTGATAGAAAAAGAGCGGATTAATTTTAAGGATAAATAATTTTTTGCGCGGACAAAAAGAACCCCCGGACTTATACCCGGGGGTTCCCTGTTAGGGTAAATATTTTGCGGTGTTTCTTCCGCATTCCTGCCGTAGCGGGGGATTAGTAAATAATAGTGCCTATTTCTTCCCCGCACAAGGCGCGTTTAATGTTGCCTTTTTTATGCAGGTTAAAAACCTGAATGGGCAGTTTGTTTTCCAAGCATAACGCCAAGGCGGCCGTATCCATAAATTGCAACTGTTTGGCAATAGCCTCTTTATAGGTAATTTTATGAATTAGCTTCGCGTTGGGGTTCTTTTTGGGGTCACTATCGTACACGCCGTCTACTTGCGTGGCTTTTAATAGGACGTCCGCATTAATTTCGGACGCGCGCAACGCGGCGGCGCTATCCGTAGTAAAGAACGGGTTTCCGGTGCCGCCCGCAAAAATAACAATGCGGCCTTTTTCCAGGTGGCGTTCCGCTTTGCGGCGCACGAACGGCTCGGCCAGTTGGTAGATGTTAATGGACGTTAAAACGCGGGTGGGCACGCCGGCTTCTTCCAATGCCGATTGCAACGCCAGCGCATTAATAACGGTGGCTAACATACCCATATTGTCGGAATTGACGCGGTCAATCACGCCGCCGCCGTCGCGCAGGCCGCGCCAGATGTTGCCGCCGCCCAAAACAATGGTTAGTTCGCAGTTGCCGCATTTGTACGCGTCGGCAATTTCTTCGGCAATTTCTTTTAAGGCTTGGGGATTAATGCCGCGGTGGCCTTCGTTGATTAAGGCTTCCCCGGATAATTTTAACAAAACTCTTTTTTTCTTCGGGCCGTTTTCGGCAGTCATCATAAGTCAGCTCCTTAAAGTGTTTGTTTTATTTTAACAAATCGCAGCGCGCTTGGCGCAGGTTTTTTACTTTTTTCTTTCCGCCCGAACGTGGCGGACGGACAGAAAAAAGCCCCTCTAAAAGAGGGGCCTTAAATTAGAACCGCACAAAGCGGACAACCTTTAATTCACAACCCAACGCTTTGGCTTCTTCGTTCAAGTAGTCCAAAACGCTTTTCTTGTTATCTTTAATGGTCATCTGTTCCAACAGGCAGTTTTCTTTGGCAAATTTTTTAACCTTGCCGGGCAACATTTTTTCAATGGCGGCTTCCGGTTTGCCTTCGTTTAAGGCTTGGGTTTTGTAGATTTCCAATTCCTTATCAATTACTTCTTGCGGAATGTCTTTGGCATCTACCCAGCAGCTTTGCATACCGACGGTGTGCATAGCCAAACCGCGGGCAATTTCTTGCACTTTGGCCATATCGTTGCAGGTACCGGCAACGGCCAGTTCCAACAAGGCGGCTTTTTTATTGTCCGCGTGCACATAAGAAGCAATTACGCTGCCTTCGGCCGGGGTCCAGTTGTAAGCACCTTTCAACGTGGTGTTTTCACCAAATTTGGGGGCTTTTTCGCTAATCATGGTTTTGATGTGTTCGTCGTTGGCGTAGTCGGTCACTTCCGGGTGGGCAAGCACATAATCGGCCAAGTCGTCGGCCAATTTAATGAAATCTTCGGTTTTGGCTACGAAGTCGGTTTCGCAACCCAAGTAAACCATGGCAAAGTTTTTGCCGTTGGTTTTTACGGACACTCTGCCTTCTTTCGTTTCGCGGTCAGAGCGTTTGGCCATATCGGCCAAGCCTTTTTTGCGCAGGAACACAATGGCTTGTTCCATATCATCATTAGAGGCCAAGAGGGCTTTTTTGCAGTCCATCAGGCCGGCGCCGGTTTTGGCTCTTAATACTTTAATATCTTCAGCTAAAGACATGTTTTCTCCTGTGTGAATGGGTTAAATCTGTTGGCGCCGCCGCCCGGCGGTTAAACCGGGCGGAAACGCACATAAGAAACGGTTATTTAGCTTCTTCGGCCGGGGCTTCTTCCGCTTTTACTTCTTCGGTTTCGGCTT
>CAKUDJ010000206.1 GCA_934644855.1 uncultured Elusimicrobiales bacterium | reverse complement strand
GTGGGATTCGATGAAGACCCGCTCCCAAATGGAATGGGAAAAGAAATTCAACCGCAAATGGAACTGGATTGACTGGGGCGACAAGCTGGCCCAAAACATTTTGGGCGGCGTTATTAACTGCTTGCTGACCGGTGAAGACGACGGTGCCATGGGCGAGATGTTTGGCGCTGCTGGCGGAGGTAAGCCTGCTAAATGCGGTGACTTGAAAAAAGAAGACTGGGACGCATGTGAAGAATGCAAAAAATACGGTCCTTTTGGTAAACCTGCCTGTAAGGCTTATTTAGGAAATGCCAATAAAGATTCTAGTATGGCCAAAAAAGGTTGGCAGGACCCTAAAGGTGGTGGCGGCGGTTTCTTAAAAACCCGTGCGGATTGTATCGGCTTTAACTTGTTTGGTAAAGCCGGGTTAAAAGGTGCTATGACGGACGTGGATATTACCTCTGCCAATGGGAACGGTAAAGCCGCGTGCAAAGACTTTGAAATTAACAAAGTTTACTCTATGAAGCTGGCCGGCAATTATTCCAAATGGAAAGCTTACCACTTTGTAGTGGCACGCAACAACAGCCCGTTTGTAAACAGAGGCCTGCGCCTGTGCGGGTTTGACAGCTCCCGCCAGTACACCAAAGCTACCTCTACGGGGGCGGAATATGTAGGCCCTCAAGTGTCTTTGGAAGAAGGCTACCGCTTGCTTTCTGTGGCTAAAGGCCAATTAAAAATATTGGAAAGCCAAGCTAAACAGAAAGATGGCGCTAAAACGGTAAATGTGGAAGGGAAAGAATATACCGTCAAAGCGTTAAAGAGAGAAATTGATGTTTTGAGCCATTCTTTGGAAAAAGCCCGCAAAGAAGGCGGCGAGCTGGTTGGCAATAACTTTGCCCGCCGTTCCAAACAAGATGGCCGCGTGCAAGGGCGTTATAGTTATGAAGATATGAACCCCGATGCCGGGGAGGACGGGAACAATGTGGATAAAGACCCTGAAATCAACTATAACGACTGTGTAATTTACTTGGCGGCCGGGCAGGAGTTTGAATACCGCAAGTTCAAAGAAGAAACCATTTTGGTTTTGGCCCAAATGTTGGGCAGCGAAGCCAATACCTTCTATGAATTGGAAAAAGAAAAAAAGAATGCGGAAGCCTATGCCCAAGCTAAAGAAGCGTTTGGCCGCTTGGATTTACGCTATATCCGCGGTTTAGTGACTAAACAACCGTTGGCTATTACGGGTAAACCCAGCAACAACAACGCCAAGTTGCCGGCTATGCCTATGGTCTATTTTGACTTTGACCGCAGCTATATCCAACGCCGCAGCGGGCGCTCGGCCGGGAACGAAAAAACGAACGACAAAGTATTCAAGCGTAAAGAACGCCAAAGCAATGCGTTTGAGTTGGTGACCCCGTGCGTATTTACGGACTTGGCTATTTTGGGTAAAAAAGTGCAAAATAACAGCCCGGAAGCTACCTTGACTATTCCGGCCACTAAGAAGTTTGAAGAATATGATGTGTCGGCTGTTATTAATTACGAGGTTGACGGAAAAGTTGTCCCGGTAAAAGTGGACCCGCAGGATATTGAGCCCATTGCCGGGACTGCAAAAGAAAATGGCGGCAACCGTCTGCAGGACTACCGCATTAAGGATGTGACCAAGGTTCTTCAAAAAAACTATCCTGCTGCGTTTGATGAGCAGGGTAAATTGAAACCCGGGTTTAACTTAAGCGGTGCGGACGGCAAAGTAAATGCCGTTGTAAACTGGAAAGCCGTAGAACGCTCCAGCCAACGTACTGCCGCGGATGAGGTGCCCGTGGACAACGATAAGGTCGCTCCGGCTCCGAATCCGATTCCTGTTATTAACGTACAGGAAGGCGGGGAACTGGCAAATTATTCGTGTGGTAATACGGAGACGTTCTATACTTTTGCAAACAAAAATCCGTTATCTCAAACGATTAATGATGCGTATCAAAATAACCTTATTTGGTGTAAAGAATGCCAAGTAAAAGCTAAAGAAGTATTAAAAACGGTTATTGAGGAAAACACAAAAGTGATTGAGGCTAACGAGGCTTCCCGTACCCAATTGAATGAAGCCAACGTGCCCCCGAGTGACCCGAGATTTGATAATTTGAACAACTCTAACAAGAAA
>CAKUDJ010000205.1 GCA_934644855.1 uncultured Elusimicrobiales bacterium | reverse complement strand
CAACGCGCCCGAAGAAGAAAAATCTTCTTTTGCCAAGGTCATTAACCCCATTAAAAATTTCTTTGGGTTCGGTAAAACGGGCGCGGCCCAAGCCAAACCGGGCCCCGACGCATTGACTTTAGCCGGCGGAGAGGGGTTAGGGGGCAACGCCGGGAAAACGCTTTCTTCCTCCGCCCGGGAAAAAACAGAACGGCCCGCCCTTCCCCCCAACTTGCCCGCCTCAAACGGTGCAAACGGCAAAAATGCCGCCGGAAACTCCGGCTATACGGGGCCGTTTGTGTCCTCGGCAGAAATGTTTGACCCCATGATTGCCATTACCCGCGCGACAGAGTGGGCTTTGAAAAATTCTGATGAAAGCCTTACTACCGAAGAACGCCAAGAACTGCAAGAAAGATTAGAAAAATTTAGAGAACAAAAACGGGCCGAACTGGCCGCATTGTTAGATAAACAGGTATTGGACGCCGCCGGAAACGCCCCGGCCATAGACCGCCTGCCCAGTACGATTGGGTGCACCGGGGAAAGCGGCTCCCTATACAATAACGGTGCAAAACTTTGTTCTGTGGCAGTTCCCATTTCGCAAAACCCCGCCGCATGGAAAGACGGCAAAGCGTTAGAAAAAAGCAAGCAAGCCGGGCGCCAACAAATGATTGAAAAATTACATTTGCAGGATTTAACCGATAAAATCCCCGAAATAAATGTACTGGTCGTCCTGGGCAAAACCAACAACTTAATGCCGCCGGATGCCCAAGAAACGCAAGACCAAGACCCGGAAACGGCCGCCACTACCTCGGCCATGCGGGAAGTATACAATACCATGTTAAAACTCCAAGGGTGCGACAAGGGCGAATGCTACTGGATTCCCAACCGGGTACAACAATACCCGGACGTGCGCGAAGCCGTGACCGCCGCCGGGGTAAACCCGGTAGAAGACCCGTTGGATGTTTACCAAAAAATTGCCCAGGAAACCTGGACGCAGTTTGCTGAAAAAGACGCCGAAAACCTTAACGACGAAGAATATTTCAAGCGCTTTTCGGAAATTTCAAACAATTTATCCCAAAAAGCCCCGGGCTACATCCCCATTACGCGCGAGCAATTAAACGAACTGAACGAGCGGAATAATGATAAAAATATGCTCAACCCGCAAACGCGCAATAACAACGTGGTGTTTTATGTGCCGGACCCGCAAAACGCCCGGGATATAAAGGATGCGTTCCGGGAAAACCCCGCTTTCTTTGTGTGGGGCAAAGACGGCTCCGCCTTTGAAAGAAGCAACGATTTAAGCGCCGAAGAACGCGGGCAAATTGTGCAGGAAGACTTAACCGAGCGCATACGCCAAATGGGTGCTTTTGCGCGCGAAGTGGAACAAGGGCTCCGCCAACAAAACATTGCGGACTCCGCCCGCCGGGCTGCGCAAAAAGCTACGGGTAAATCCGCCCAAGAATTAAACAAAGTGCTCCAAAATATCACACAGTTGGCCGAGCAAAAAAATGCCGCCAAACAAACACCCCCCAAAGGGGCGGCCAAGCACAAATAATTTGAGCCTACCGGGCCTTGATAAGAGGCCCGGTTTTTTCTTGCCCCAGCCCCGGATTTTTCCTCCCCTTAAATTAGGCTTTCCAAACACCATTAAAACGGGTATAATTTTAATAGTATTGGTGCCCCTTTTTACAGAGGCTTATTTAAGGAGTTTTTATGAAAAAACTAATTCCCGTTTTGTTAGTATGTTGCACCCTGGTTTGCTTGGCCGGATGCCGCGGCTCTAAAGAAGCCCCCTACAACCGCGCCGATTATAAACAGGAATACGAACGCATTTTCCGCCGTAATGTTTTTGCCCAGTGTGAAAACATGGGCACTTTCTATGCCACGTATTGCCTGGCCCGTTTGGACCAAAAACCGCACGGGGATGACCCGCACTATAAAGTGACTTTCCTGCGCGGCCCGTTAAAAGGCCAAACCGTGCTGACCCGCCGCGTAATTACCAAAACGCTGCCGGTGGATGCGGGGCCGCTCCCTAAAGGCATGGTGGTTTTGCGCAATTTTGATAACCCGCGCCACGCCTATGACACCGGGCACCTGGACCGTTGGCACTTGGCCGTCGTACACGATACCCGCAATGCGGACCAAGGCCATATTGAG
>CAKUDJ010000204.1 GCA_934644855.1 uncultured Elusimicrobiales bacterium | reverse complement strand
ACAACCCAAGCGTGTGTAGGCGGCAAATGGGTTGCCCAGTTGGGTCCGTGCAGTAAAACGGTGGAAGAATGTACCCCCCCAGAATGTACGAACGGTCAAGTGAGTGGCAGCCAAAGTTGTAATGGTTGTGGTACGCAAACTACCAAAAAATGCGTAAGCGGTAAATGGGTAGATGATTTGGGCGAATGTTCCAAAACGTTGGAAGAATGTACGGATAACGAAGATTGTTGTTCTTACGCTATAGGGTCTGCCCAAGCACAAGCCTGTCTAAAGAAAAAATATGGAGAGAATAGTCGGGAAGCGAAATGTTCCAATTATGGAAATAAAGTTTCTTGTTTACGCACTCTTTACAAAGGGGGTAGTGCGTTAACGTATCGGTGCTTGTCGGGAAGCGGTGATGAAGATTTGAAAAATGACCGCAACGGTTATTCCGGCTGTAAGGCGTGTAAAGCAAACAAACAAGTGACGAATTTCTTTGATCACGGGTTCTTGAACTATGCTTGCACAGGAACAGTACCGGAATGCAATATTACGGAACCGAAGCCGACTGATCCTGGAAACGCCCCCATCACCTGCTATAAAATAGAAGCTGATACCCCTGAAAATTTTTCTTATAGTTCGGAATCAGGACAACGAGAATGTGTCCACAAGTTTAGTTCGGGGCTTCCTCAGTGCCCGCCTCAGATAAAAGAAGGTGTTTTTATAAACGCAAGCCATCCTAATTATACTTGTTGGACAACCTTTTCTTGCCCGTGGAGCACTTATGCAGGACAACGCTATACAGGAGTTCGTTATATCTTAAAAGCTAAAACTCCATCAAAATGTACTGACGACCAAATGGTTGGTATATAGTAATAGTTTTTTAGATATTATCCTTGTTCAATAAACAAGGCAAAAAAGGGCCCCCGCAAAGGGGGCCCTTCTTTTATTACACCAAATACAAACTATTTAAGCGCGTCTTTCCACGCTTGTTTTTCGGCTTCAATTTGGCTTTTGGCGGTGTTTACTTTTTCTTTTAAGGCCGCTTTGCCCAACTCCGCCGCCGTATTGGCCGCCGCGCTGTTTTGGGCGGATTTGACGGCTTCGTACGATTTTTTGGCATCCATTAATTTTTGGCGCGTTTCGGCCGATTTTTGCAAGGCTTCATCCAGCGTTAAAATTTGCGGATTGGAAACCGTATTATTGTTGGCGGTGCTGGCGCAGCCCGTCAATACGGCCGCCCCGGCCACCACGGCAAGTAGAATAATTTTTTTCATTTTTAGCTCCTGTTTAATGCTAAATATATTGTATAAAAAAACAGTTAGGCGCGGCTATCCGGCTCCGTGGGCAAAAGCGGCGCCTCCGCGCTTAATTTATCCGCCAGCGTGCCCGCGTGCTTGATTTGCATTTCTTCCAGTTTCACGGCCGATTTAATAATGCCTGTGTTGCCGGTAAGCGTGGTCATGGCGCCGTCGTAGGCTTTTTGGGTGGCGGTCAGTTTGGTGTGGATGTCTTCCATGCGGGACACAAACAGCGTGACGCGCTTGTGCATTTCTTCGCCCAAGACTAAAATTTTATCCATATTTTTATTGGTGCGTTCTATGCGCCAGAGGTTTTCCACCACTTGCATTACGGCAAACAGGTTGGACGCCGTGACGACGGACACCCCTTTTTGGCGGGCGTAATCGTTTAAGGCGGGGTCTGCCTGCAACGCGGCAAAATAAGCGTATTCTATGGGCACAAACATAAATACAAAGTCCAACCCGCGGGCTTTAATCAGCTTTTGGTAGTCTTTGTCGGATAGTTCGTCTATGTGTGCGCGCACGTCTTTTACATGGGCTTTCAAAAACTGCGCTTTTTGGGTTTCGTCCGTAGCTACGGCCCAATTTTTATAATTTACAAGTGACATTTTGGAATCTATCACCACCGTACGCCCTTGCGGCAGGCGGATTAAAAAATCCGGGTAGTTGCGGGAGTTGTCTTCCCCGCGGAAAAACGCCTGCTTTTCATAGTCTTTTCCTTCCGCAAGCCCGGCGGAAGTAAGCACGTTTTCCAAAATCATTTCCCCCCAGTTTCCCTGCATTTTGGGGTTTTTGAGCGCCTCCGTCAGGTCTTTGGCTTCTTTGGCTAAACTGTCGTTCATTTGGCGGGTTTGCTCCAGGGCGTGCTTCAA
>CAKUDJ010000203.1 GCA_934644855.1 uncultured Elusimicrobiales bacterium | reverse complement strand
AAATTGAGCGGCATAATACGCGCTTTCGATTGCGTTTTCGATTTCCTCGTAAGACATCGAAGAAATGACGTTCGCGCTCATATTGCCGACGAGTTTTTTGCCGTCCTTTTCGCTTTGTCTGTACACGGTGACGGTAAATTTGTGCGTGTCTTTTATGCGTCTTGTGTCAAGATTGTGCTTGACGAAGAACAATTCGGCGGATTCTTCCTTGACCTCGTTGATTCTCCAACGCTCGATATTGAGTTTCGATAATGCTTTTTTGATTTTTTCCAACATAATACACCTCTCAGCCAAGTCTTATGCGAGCCTTCATATACGGGCCGCCGTCGGATACTTTTACCCACTCTTTGTAGCCCTTGCCGCAGAAGCCGCCGCCGCAAGTCACCAAAGACGAGCTCATCATGCTCACCGATTTGAGAAGGTCGGGAACATAGCCCGTAAGCACGATGGGGGAGAACACTCTGCCCGTGAGTTTGCCGTCTTTGATTTCTCTCGCTCTTGTAACCATGCATTGAATACCCCAGTTTTTCGGGTCTTCCATACCGCTCGATGGCGATTCGAGCAAGAAACCGTATTTTACGGACGCAATCATATCCTCGGGAGTTACGCCTTCTTTTGCGCCCTCGAAATAGGTGTTTGTCATACGGGTGTAGACCTTGCGCTCGTAACTTTCGCGTCTGCCGTTGCCGGTGGGTTCTACGCCGAGTCTTGCCGCGGACAGTGCGTCGCACATACCGCGTTTCAAAATGCCGTTCGATATGACGACCGTGTCGCCCGTGAGCGTGCCTTCGTCGTCGAACCAACATGTTGCCGTATCCTCGACTGCGTTTCCGTCGTGCATTGTGACAAGGTCGCTTGCGACTCTCTCGTCAATGAAACTCGACGCCAACGCTCTGTCCTTGACAAACATATCCATCTCAACGCCGTGACCGAATGCTTCGTGGACAATCATACCCGTGGTGTCGGGATCGCAAATGCAATCGTATTCGCCGGGAATCATAGGCTCGCTTTTGAGAAGTTCGACTGCCTCGGACGCCACTTTTGTGGCATAGCTGTCCATTCTGTCCAAAAGTTCGGCACCGCCGAGAGTCGAAAAGCCTTTGTATGCGTCCTTGACTTCTTCGCCTCTTGCCGCCATAGCCACGATTGCGCCGTTTGTCCACATCACGGTTTGGTCGAGGTCGCGATTTTCGGAGATGAAAATTTTTCTGAATGCTCTATACGATATGGTTGCGATTGCGTCAAGCACTCCCTCAACCGTCAATGCCTTGTTGCGTATCTCGTCAAGCCTTGCGAGGATTTTTTCATCTCCGAGTTCTTTCGGATGAATCTCGAATGCGCTCACCTTTTTGAGTGTTGCGGGTTTATCGCTCGGAACGGGGGTGTGCAGAGGTTCGATGCCCGCAGGGATGTTTCGGGCCTCCGCCGCTATGCGTTCTTCCATGGTCTTGACGATTTGGGGGATTCTCTCTTTTGAAAACTCGTTGAATGAATATTCCGCACAACCGATATTGTCGAATACACGCACGACATAGCCCGATCCGCCGCCAAAGCCTTGATTGTTTATTCTCTTGCCCGTGCGGCTTATTCTCCAACCGCGGTTGTCGTCCTCGACGGCAAGCACGGATGCATAAGCGTATTTCTTGCGAAGTTCTTTCACGAGATCTTTGAGCGCGGGCTTGATTTGATCAAGTTTTTCAAACATATTCCGTTCTCCTTTATAGATTTTCAAAGCGCAAGACGGTTGAATAGCCGTGTTTGCTTTGACATTTATCTATATAACTTTATTTTTATATATTATCAATCCTTATAATCTGTTTTGTCAAGCTGTAGGGCGGTTGCGTTTTCGCAACTTTTCGTTGCTTGTCACAATAAATCAAAAAACAATTGACCGCCGACGGAAAGTGATATAAAATTCAATCACCAAACAGAGAGAGGTACAATATGCATTATTCATATAAAACCAAAGGCACTTGCGCAAGAGAAATCTCGTTCGACATCAACGGCGATGTCATCACAAACGTTCGTTTTGTCGGAGGTTGCCCGGGCAATCTCAAAGCCATTCCCATTTTGGTTGAAGGTATGACTGTCGATGAAATCGAGAGCAAACTCAAAGACGTCAAATGCGGTTTGAAAAACACTTCGTGCGCAGGAC
>CAKUDJ010000202.1 GCA_934644855.1 uncultured Elusimicrobiales bacterium | reverse complement strand
AAGACGGCAGCCCGGAACACGTCCGCACCGCCCAACGGATTATCTATTTTGCCACCAAGCAAATGGAAAGCCTGGCGGAGGATGCGTCCCAGGCGGAGCTGATTGTGTGCGACCGCGGCACCGTGGATGCGGCCGTATATTGGCCGGAAGGAGTGGATGATTTCTTTAAGCACATGGGCACCACCCTGGATGCGGAATTGGCCCGTTATGACGCGGTTTTGCACCTTTCCCCGCCCACCAACCCGGCCTTTTACCAATCCACCCATGTACGCACGGAAAGTTTGGACGAAGCCTTTGCCATTGACCGGAAAATATTAAAAATTTGGGAAAACCACCCCAACCGCTTGGTAGTGGACGGCAAAGAACATTTTATTGAAAAAGCGGAAATTATTAAAAATTTTGTGGAAAAATTACTTTCCAAATAACTTGAAGGAGTTTTATATTTATGTGGAATCCGTTTAAGAAGAAAGAGGACGCCGCCGCGCCGGAAACTGCCGGTAAAGCGGACAAAAAACAGCCCATAGAAGAACGGTTGGAAAAAGAACTGGACTCTCTGCCGGCTGCACTAAAAGGCAAATTAAAAGACCCGGCCGTTAAAAAGCGGTTTATTGATATTGCCAAACGTATGGAAAAAGACGGCGTAGACTTTAAGAGCATACGCAGTATGAAAAAATGGATGGAAGCCCACAAGGCGGAATTTCAAAACCAAGGGGATGCCCCCAAGGTGCAAACCGTGGTGCATGAAGGCCCCAAGGTGGGGCGAAATGACCCGTGCCCGTGCGGCAGCGGTAAAAAATACAAAAAATGCTGCGGCGCCAATAAATAATTTACCTCCCGGGTGTGCTAACATCCGGGGGCTTCTTTTAGCCGTTATTTTCAAAAGTGCATTAGGGCAAATTATATACGGTGGTGCCGCCGCTGCCCAGCAGGCCCGCAGATGAAATAGAAACGCCGGAAGCCACGGTTCCGCCCATACTTTTACAGACGGAATTGGCGGCTTTATCTGCCGTAATGGCTACGCATTGTTTCAAGCCCGGGTGGCCGGATTTATCCAACCACATCACATACCCCACTTTGGCCTTGGTATTTCCCCCGAAAGTAGCCAAAAGCCCCGGGTCCAACAAGTCATACACATCCCCGTTGCTACAACGCCGGTACGTGGTAGAAGTTTCCCCGCAGCCGGACGGAAAATCCGCATCCAACGCAACCGGGATATTATCCGGCGGATAACTGCCGTTAGCCAGATAGTACACTTCTAAAGCATCATGCATGGTTTTTACAACGGGCATAACGGCCCCCAACCTACTTTTGGCTACCGCCGTTTGGTATTGCGGCAGCGCCACGCTGGCTAAAATACCGATAATGAGCACAACAACCAATAATTCAATAAGCGTAAAGCCGCCCAAACGGCTAAATTTTGCGTTTTTCATGTAAAACCTCATTTTTTGATAAATTTTGTTATAAACAAAATTTATCAAAAAAAAAAAACAAAACAACCCTATTCTATAACGGCAGGCAAAGTGTCCCATATTTTAAGGATATTTTTAAGTTTCGTTTTTTTCGCGAACTTTTAATTTTGCGTAGTTTTTACTTATTTTATGTTTTTTGTTGTTGCCTTTGTTGTTTAATGCCCCCTTTTGAACCTGCTTATAAAACCTATTTTGAACGGAATATAAAGGCGTTTTATTTGTCCGACCGTAGGGAGTTGTAAAACGCCCGGCTCAAAATAGGTTTGTCCTGCGGACGGCGGCTCGGGGTGCTAGCCTTTTTGCAGGCGGCCTGCAAGGTGCGGCCCGCAGGGTCTTTTTCTGCAATGAGAAAAAGAAGGGCGGGTTTGGGGCGTTCGCCCCAAGAACTGCTATATAAGCCTAAAGGCGGTGCAAAAGGGCTTAAATTTGGAAAATGGTATGCCCGTTAAACGCAAACAAGGGGAAAAATGTTATTTTTCCCCTTGTGCGTTAAGAGCTAAACTTACCAACAGCCGCCCGCCGTTCTTCCTTGGCGTTGCCGTTCGTGCTAGTACAAGAGTTAGTGTTCGCAGGCTGTTTTTTCAGATTTGCGCCGTATGGGCGGGCCTTAGTTTGGGCGCAGTGTGGCTAAATGCCACTCTAGCCCAAAGGGACCGACCAGACGGCCAAATGTGGAAAAATGTTGCCCATCAAACGCAAACAAGGGGA
>CAKUDJ010000201.1 GCA_934644855.1 uncultured Elusimicrobiales bacterium | reverse complement strand
GGCTTATGATGTGGTCCGGCGGCGTGCCGAAAAACTTTGCGCAAGACACCGTAGTAGCGGCCGAAGTGCTGGGCGCGGATACCCCGATGCACAAATACGCCGTGCAAATCACGGTGGCGGACGTGCGCGACGGTGCGCTTTCCGGCTCTACCTTAAAGGAAGCTTCCTCTTGGGGTAAAGTTTCTACCGCCTTGGAACAAATGGTTTACGGAGAATGCACCACGCTGATTCCGCTTATCATCGGCTACGGCTATCACAAAGGCGCGTGGAAGAAACGCACCGCCTCCAACTATGTGAAATTCTTGCAGGAAGAAGATAAAAAGGTGGCCGCGTTAAAAGCTAAACAAGCTAAAAAATAATGCGGTTCATCAAAACCCTGTCAGCTGTTCTTGTTATACTGGTCTGCCCGTGTGCGTTTTGCTACGGGCAGCTCAGTTTTTCGGGGGTGAACGGGGAAAAAGGCTACGCCGCGCTGCGCGGCCAGTACAAGTTGGATTTGGATAACGGCCTTGTACTGACCCCGGAGTACGGTTATTACCGCCGGTCCGATAAAGAAGACGACGAGGCCGGCTCCACTTCCCGCTACGGCTTAAATGCTTCATACGAGGTGACGGACGGGTGGACCGCGTATGCTTTGGCCCGGTGGGTGCCGCTAGCGCTGGATTTCCAAAGTATAGAATATGCCGCAGGCGTGCGTTGGATTCCTTTTTATAAAAAGGGAATGTTCAAATCCCCGCTGCTGGGCTTGCAGGCGGGCCAAACCCGGTATGATGTATATAATGACGCGCAGGATAAGCCGTTGGAGCACGCTTATTCCCCAACGGAAACGTTCGCCCGCGCAGAGGCAGAAACGTATGCTAGCAAACTGCGCTTGCGGGGTATCTACCGGAAAGTGATAAAATATAGTAGCCAGCCCCCAAGCGGTGTCAGCGCCAACTGGGCGGATGTGCCGTTTATGGTAGCGGTGGTACAGGGGTTTATTAAAGAAAGTTCCGCCTTGCAGTTGGCGTACCCCACCCGCAACATTACGCCGTATGCTTCTTGGGTGCGGTATAAATATGCGGACCACCGGGCTTTTGCCACCGCCGTCAGCGCGGGGATTGCTTTACACTTTTGGGATATGGACTTCAGCGGCGGGGTGGAAGTGTTTGAGCCCAAGCGGCAAGCCAACCGCAAAACGTATTTTTCCATGACGGTAGAATCTAAATTTTAGGAGGCCCCATGCCGGATACAGATTTACATTGTAAAATAGAGGAAGGCCAATTTTCTTTAGCCATGTTTTTAAGCCGGTTATTAACGGGGCTTACCCTGCTTTATGTGACGGGCGGCTGTTTGCTTTTTTACCGGGAATTTTTATACAACCTGACCGCCTTGCGGGTGCCTTTTTCCGTTCCGGCGGGGTTTGTTTTGGTGGTGACCGAGCTGTTTTGCGCGCTGTTTTTAATTTTAGGTTGGTATACCCGGGTGGCGGCTGCCGTAGGCTTTTTGTGCAGCTGCACCTGCGCCTGGGCGTTTTTTGCCGGAGATTTGAACAAAATGTTTGCGGCGTTTTGTGTGTTGTTAGCTACGCCGCTCTTGACGGTGGCCCTTTTGGGGCCCGGCCGCATCAGCTTGGATTTCAAACACGCCCAACGCCGCTATACAAAACGCATGAGAGGATAAATTTATGGAAATGTTTGACGAAAATAATAAATATGTAAGTTTGGCCAATAAATACCGCCCGCAGACGTTTGAAGATATGGTCGGGCAGGAAAACATTTCCAAAACGCTCAAAAACGCGCTTAAACTGGGGCGTATCGCCCACGCGTATTTGTTTTACGGCCCGCGCGGTTGCGGCAAAACCACCACGGCGCGCATTTTAGCCAAAGCGCTCAACTGCACGGGCAACGGGCACACCAAACCCACGGATGAGCCCTGCGGCAAATGCCCCCAATGTTTGGAAATTGCCCAAAGCAGTGATTTGGACGTACTGGAGTTGGACGCCGCCAGTAATACGCAGGTGGAAAAAGTGCGCGAAGCCATTATTGATACGGTGGCGCTGGCGTCTTCTCGGGACCGTTTTAAGGTGTTTATTTTGGACGAAGTCCACATGCTTTCCACCAGTTCTTTCAATGCGCTCTTAAAAACCATTGAAGAACCGCCCGCCCATGTGGTATTTATTTTAGCCACTACGGAAAAACACAAAGTGCCCGCCACCAT
>CAKUDJ010000200.1 GCA_934644855.1 uncultured Elusimicrobiales bacterium | reverse complement strand
TCGCGTCGGAACCGGCTTCCGGCTCCGTTACGGCAAAGGCCCACAGATTTTTGCCGTCAGCCAAATCGGGGCACCAGCGTTCGCGCTGTTCGGCCGTGGCGGCCAGGAACATCGGGATAGCGCCCAATGCCGTTGTACCCGGAGTAAGCGCCAACCCCGCACACGCGCGGGAAAGTTCCTCAAAAGCCATGGCCAGGCAGGTAATCCCCCCGCCCAAGCCGCCGTATTTTTCCGGCAGCCACAGGCCGAACATACCCGACTTGCGGTATTCTTCTAGCATTTCATGGCTAAATTCTTCTTTGGCGTCCATTTCCGCACGGAGCGGTTTTAATTTTTTTTGGGCCAGTTCGCGGGTGGCGTTAAGCACCTCTTGTTCCAACTCGTTTATTGCGTAATCCATGGTTATCTCCCGGTTTGAAATGTTTGAAATGTTTTCTGCCGGAGCGGAAAAAGCGCCGGCGGCCCGCCATTTTTTTGGAAGGCGGCACCAAACTGCGGTACAAATGTTCCTGCTTTTTAATCATGGCAGGAATGGCAAATTCCGAAAAGTCCCGCTTATCAATGGCGGCTTCAAAACGCTCCCGCAACGCTTTATGGCGCAAAAGCACTTTTATTTTTTCCGCCAGGCCGCTAATATCGCTGGGGCGTACCAAAAAGCCCGTTTTATTGTTGGTAATCACTTCGCCAATGCCGTCTACGTCGTAGCATACGGCGGGCACGCGCATAGACATAGCTTCCAGTAAAGACATCGGCAATCCCTCGCGCAAAGAAACACTCACATACACGTCACTAATGGCCAAAAGCTCCAGTACATCACTGCGCCAACCGGGCATAATGATTTGTTTTTCTATGCCCAAACTGCGCACCAGTTTTTCGGTCGTTTCTTTTAATTCGCCGTCACCCGTATAGATAAAATATACGTTTTTCATCTGCATCAGCACTTTATGGGCCGCCAACACAAAATGGAGCGGGTTTTTAAGCGGTTTGAAGTTGGCAATTGCCAACACCACCTTGGCTTTGGGCGGAATATGCAGGGAAGCGCGCTTGGCGGCCGGGTCAAAATGAATCGGCAGTACGGGGCGGAAATTTACCCCGGCGCGGATAAGCTCACTACGCACGCCTTTGCCAATCCCCAATTTTTTGGCCTCTGCCGCATTACGGCGGGACACAAATACCAGTACATCCGTCAGGCGGGCGCAGAATTTTTCCACGCTGACAAACGCCTTAAAGCGTTTTTCGCCCTGTTCTTTGGCAAAACCCAACCCGTGGAAGGTATGCACCACTTTGGCTTTGCGCCAAAAAATCCGCGCGGCAATACGCCCCAAAATACCCGCTTTGGGGGCATTGGTGTGGATAATATCCGGCTTTACGCGGCGCATTAACAACCCCATTTGCACGGTAGCCAGCGCATCATGCAGCAGCCATTTCAGGCGCACATCATGGCGCAGGGCGGAAATGAAAAACAGGTTTTTGACTTCATTTTTGATTTTTCCGTCTAAACGCCCGCCTTGTCCGGCGGCCAAATAGGGTTCAAATTGCTGTTTGTTCAGCCCTTTTAAGGTGGTCAGCACGCTGGACTGGGCGCCGCCCAAATCCAAACGCGTAATAAAATAGAGTATTTTTGTTTTTTCCATATTAATTTATTTTTCCTGTTTTGGTATCTAACAGGCGTGCCTCGGGAAAGTAATATTTAATAATGCCCAAATAATTGAGCCCTTGCTTGGCAAGCCCTTGCGCCCCTTGCAGGCAAAGCCCGGCGCCCGAGCCGGTGTCATACCCGCGGATAAGCAACGCGCGGATATTTTTGCCCTTTTAAAAAGGGGCCGTTTCAAAAAAGGCGGACCTTAACGACCCGGCCCCCAAAAGGAAAGAAATTTCCTGCGGGGTTTGGGCCACATATTCGCCCTTGCTGCCCGTAAAACGCAAGGTTAAAATCCGCCCGTTGGCGGTGCGTTTTAACGGTTCCAGGGCGCGCAAACGGCCGAATTTTGTTTTTTGGGCCAGGCGTTCTTCCACGTCTTTGGCATCTATCCAATAGGCCCATTTAATGCCGGACCATTGGGTAGAATCCTGCGGTTTGGAAACTAAATCCGCCGGGGGATTGGCCAACATATATTTAGCCGCATTGGCCGGAGAAAACGCATACGCGGGCCTCGTTTGCGTATTGGTAATGGTATCCGCCCCCAACGGGCCGCAATCCGCATATACCC
>CAKUDJ010000199.1 GCA_934644855.1 uncultured Elusimicrobiales bacterium | reverse complement strand
TTAAAGGCCTGGTCAAAGCCGGGGAAAAGGCAGTCCAGCAAACCGAACGCCGCGTGATACGCAATCCGGGCAATCAAACCCGGCTTGCCAAGTTCGCCCAGCAGAATAAAAAAGCCATGTACTGGACCCAAACCCGCATATTAAGAATTTCCCCCAAACAAGCGTTGCGGAATTTGGAAAGATTGGGCGTGGTGCCCACTTTCCGCGGGCCGCGCCCGGTTTTGGAAAAACGGGGTTTCATTGTAAAGAACTTCAAAAAGTTTGCCACCATTTCGCCCTATATTTCCCAACCGCCGGCGTTTCCGTTTCACAAATCCACGCTCCTTATTTTCAGAGGGCTTTCTTTACCGACGGACGGCAAAGCCATTGAAAATATCCTGCAAAACGGCTTGCGCGTGAAAGACGTGGGGCCCAACGCCAATACGTTGTTGCGCGCTTATGCCGGAGCCATCGGGGGCCGGGCTGTGCAAACCGTAAATACACCCGTCATTAATTTGTCCGGCGACCCGCAAATTGCCGCCGATTGGGCGCACAGGCGTCTGACCAGTGACCATTTGGCCGTAGTGGTAGTTGTAAAAAGCAAACTCCGGGGAGACCTTATTTTGGATTACAACGATATTCCCGCCGCCGATATTTATGCCGTTTCGGCCTTGTTAAACATCAACGGCACGTTAAGATGGTGCAAGCTGCAATTAAACCCGGCCGGAGGGTTTAGGGTGACTCCGTATGCAAAGTCGGCCTCAATTTCCGTTAAACAATAAGGTATAATACTGGTATGAATTGTATATTTTGCGGCATTGCCGACGGCTCTGTAAAAAGCCAATTAGTTTACGAAGACGACGAGGTTGTGGCGTTTAAGGACTTAAACCCGCAAGCTCCCACGCATTTGCTCATTATCCCGCGCAAACACATTGCCCGGTTGGACGAAGCCCAACCGCAAGATGCGCTTTTATTGGGCAAATTACTGTTAGTAGCCCAAAAACTGGCTAAACAGTTCAACCTAAAAGATTTCCGCCTGGTGACCAACAACGGCAAAGGGGCCGGGCAGAGTGTGGACCACTTGCACTTTCACTTAATGGCAGGGCGGCGTTTTAACTGGCCGGCCGGCTGAGTGTGGAATTTTGCCTGAAATTTTATATAATATAGGAGAGGGAGTAATCCCTCACCCATTTTTAGCTATGAAACCGTAGAAGGTGGTGAATAAGTTAATGGTTTTTGTAAAAGTAAGAGACGCTGAACACCTGGAAGAAGCCCTTAAACGCTTCAAACGGGAATGTGAAAAAAACGGTATCTTGAAAGAGATTAAAAGACGTGAAACTTACATGCCCCCGAGCGTGAAAAGAAAATTGAAATCCCAGGAAGCGCAGCGCAGAGCCAGACGCACCAAACGCAGACGCTTTTAATGAGGTTTGTACCACAGGCAATAGCTCTATACCACAAGTAAAGAGCTATTGCCTTATTTGGCTTTATCACAGCGCAGGCGCGGCATGAAAAACAATAACAACATTGTGGAAACCATTAAAGAACGGTTGGACATTGCGGAGCTTATCCGCCAATATGTCCCCGGGCTTAAGCGTTCCGGTAAAACGTGGAAAGCCTGCTGCCCGTTCCATAACGAGAAAACACCTTCTTTTACCTGTAATAGCGAGAAGGGGTTGTTTTATTGTTTCGGTTGCCAGGCCGCCGGGGATATTTTTACCTTTTTAATGAAAATGGAAAATTTGTCCTTTAACGAGGCCCTGCGCAAACTGGCCGATTTGGCCGGGGTGGAATACCAGCCTGTCGGGCAAATGACGGCCGACGAACAGCGCCGCATGGACGCCCGCAAATTATTGGATTTTGCCAAAAGTTTTTATCACCGCAATTTAATGGCGCGCGGCGGGGAAGGCGTACGCAATTATATTAAAACCCGCAATTTAACTAAAGAAACTACCGAAAAATTTGAACTGGGCTATGCCCCCAATAATCCCACGGGGTTTTGCCAATACGCGCGCGCGAACGGATACACGCCGGAAGCCCTTAAAACCGCCGGGCTTTGCGTGCTGACCCCTTACGGGGCGCGGGATTATTACCGCGGGAGGCTGATGTTCCCCATTATCAACCAACGCGGGGAAACGGTGGGTTTCGGCGGGCGCATTTTGGGGGACGGCGAGCCCAAATACTTAAATTCGCCGGATACGATTTTATTTTCCAAGTCCAAAGTGTTATACGGGCTTAACT
>CAKUDJ010000198.1 GCA_934644855.1 uncultured Elusimicrobiales bacterium | reverse complement strand
GGCTACATTAAACATAAAAAATATCCCTCATACTTATATATTTTACCTAATTTATGGGCTTAATGGCCTTGTTTCTTTACTAAACGGCTCACCCAGTAGGCCCCTAACAGCGTAAGCACCAGGCCCAAAATTTGGTACGGGGTGATTTTTTCCAGCCCCAACGCGGCGGAACCCAATAGGGATAACACCGGATAAGAAAGATAAATCGCCGTCACACGGCTTAAATCCATCGCGCGGATGGCTTTGTACCAAAGCACCATGGCCAGGCCGTATTTTAATAACCCGGTATAGGACAAAACGCTAAACATTTGCAAATTGGGTTTTATAATCACGCCGTCCGTGCATAAAATAACGACCATAATAATAACCAATGCCGGCAGGGCGAACAGGTTGCGCGCCATACCGATAACGCGGTAATCCAACTGTTTGGGCAGTTTTTTAGCCATGGTGGACCCGGCTTGCAACATCCAGGTAGAGCCGACGATTAACAAATCCCCTATCCAACGCGGGGTATAGTGCTCTTTCAGTAAAATAAACAGTACGCCCAGTACAATGAGCGCGCTGCCCGCCAGTTGGCTGCGGGTGGGAAATTCTTTCAAAAAAACAGCGGCAAATAACAGGGAATAGAGGAGTTCCGATTGCTGTAAAATAGCCGCGTTGCCCGGCGTGGTGTAGTGGAGCGCAATAAGGGAAATGGTAAACGGTAAAGCCGTGCCAAACGTGCCGATAAACAGGAATTTCCACCGCGTTTCCCGCGCCAGTAATTCCCCCCACTTATGGTTTTTAGTCACCCAAGGCGTAAAATACAGTACGCCAATCAGCGTGCCCAAAAACACCAGTAGGGCGGGGCTGATGACCCCCACGGCATATTTGCCCGCAATGGGTGACAGGCCCACAATGGCCCAGCACAACCAAGTTGCTGCTAAAGGATTCATAAAAAGTATTCTCCGACGGTAATTAAGATAATAATATTATACCATTTTGTGCTTGGGTATTTGGGAGGTGCGGATAGGCTAAAATACGCGGCAAAAGCCGGGTGATATTATTGGGTGCTTGGTGGGGTGACGCTAGGTGGGGCGGGGTGTGGTGGCGGCCCGCAGGGCCAGTTTGCCTGCTTTCTGTCTTAATACTTAATAAAAAAACCAAGCATAAACGCTTGGTTTTTTTATTAAATATGCGCAGAAAGGGACTCGAACCCTTAAGCCTTGCGGCATGCGCCCCTCAAACGCACGCGTATACCAATTCCGCCACCTGCGCGAAAATCTTTTTACAACGAGGGAACGTTAATTACTACCTTCTTATTTTAGCAAATAACGCCGCCAAAAGCAAGCCGGCACGCCTTAAAAAGCCCCTTGTTTCAGGGGCTCTTAAAAGCTATTTGGCCGGGGTGGCCGGAGCCGTGGCTGCGGCGGGGATTTGCACCCGGTCCATAACGGACGAAGATGCCTTTTTATTAGAGGCCATCGTTAGCGCAATAGACGTGCAGAACAACAGCACCGCCAAAGCGGCCGTGAGTTTATTAATAAAGTTAAAAGCAGTAGGGCTGGCAAAGATGTTATCCGCGCCGGAAGCACCGAAAATACCCGCGGCGGAGCCTTTCCCGCTTTGGAGCAAAACCAACAAAATCAACAAAATGCACGCAATATAATGGACAATCGTAATAAGTGTTTGCATGAGTGTAAAAAATCTCCTATAAAAATAACACTATTATTATAGCACTTTTTACGGCTTTGTGGGCCTCCATTTTTATACAAGTACGATAAATGGCGGGTAAAAACAGACCGGGCCCAAACAGCAGGCCCGGTTTGTGTTAGTAAATTCTATTTTCCAAAAAGCTTTCCGTGTTTATTTGGCTAAAGCCACTAAACCCGGCAACTCTTTTTTGTAAAAAATAGACCGGGCCCAAACAGCAGGCCCGGTTTGTGGATACAAATTTTCAGTTGCCAAAAAGGCTTCCGTGTTTATTTGGCTAAAGCCACTAAACCCGGCAACTCTTTTCCTTCCACAAATTCCATGCTGGCGCCGCCGCCGGTGGAAACGTGGGAAAGTTCTTTTTGGTTGAATTTGCCTTTCTTCAGCACGTTTACGCTGTCACCGCCGCCGATAATGGTGGTAGCGCCGGCTTTGGTAGCGTCAATCATGGCTTGGGCAACGGCAAAGCTGCCTTTGGCAAAATTCGGGAACTCAAACACGCCCATAGGCCCGTTCCAGAAAATCGTTT
>CAKUDJ010000197.1 GCA_934644855.1 uncultured Elusimicrobiales bacterium | reverse complement strand
TTTTACTACGGCTTCCGTACGGCTGCTTACGCCCAGTTTATGGAAAGCGCTGTTTAAGTGGTTTTTAATGGTTTTTACGCTGCAATCCAATTCTTTGGCAAGTTCTTTGTTGCTCATGCCCTTGCCCAGCAGGTCCATTACTTTAATTTCCGTTTTGGTAAGCGTAGCCTGGGAAGGCATATTCCCGTCCCCCATTTTGCGCAAACCGTGCAGCAGTTTGCCCATTAATTGTTGGGGAATCATCAGGCCTTCGCTGGTAAAAGTTTTAATGGAGTTTACCAATTCGGCCGCCGGCAACATTTTGGATAAATACCCGTTGGCCCCGGCTTGGATAGCGTCCAGCACATGGGCTTCGTCTTCAAAGCTGGAAAGCATAAGCACGTTTACTTCCGGCACCGATAAACGGATTTGCTTGGTGGCGCAAATACCGTCCATTTTGGGCAGTTTAATATCCATAAGCACCACATCGGGTTTTAATTTTTTGGCCAAAGCAACCGCTTCCAAACCGTCGGCCGCCTCGCCCACTACTTCTATCCACTTTTCGTTGCTGAGCACGTCTTTGATGCCTTCGCGGAAAAGGGTTTGGTCATCTGCAATTAATACCGTCACCTTTTTCTTTTTATTCATGATGTTTGCTCCCATACGAAATTAAAATTTATAAACTTACCACCGGCAATGTAAAATTGAACGAGGCCCCTTTGCCCAGCCCGTCGCTATGCGCCCAAATGCGCCCGCCGTGGTTTACCACAATATCTTTGGCAATGGATAACCCTAACCCCAACCGCCCCACGCGGGCTTTATCGCCCACTTGGGTAAAACTGGTAAACAGTTCCGGCGCTTTGGCGGGGTCAATCCCGTCGCCGGAGTCCGTCACGGACACTTTAGCATTTTTGTCATCCATTTTTCCAACCGTTATTTCTATCTTACCATTATCGGGCGTGTGACGCACGGCATTTTCTAAAATATTGGATATTACCTGCCGGATGCGCTTTTCGTCTGCAAATACGCCCAACTCCCCGGCACTTTCAAAGGTGACGCTAATGCCCCGCTTAGCGGCTTTGGCTTTGAAAATTTCCGCCGTCTTCTTTAGGCTGGAAGTCAGTTCAAATTTGGCTTTTTCTATACGCAGTTTGCCCTTTTCAATAGCGGCCCAATCCACCAAGTCTTTAATTAAATGCTCAATTTGGCTGATGCTTTCGTTCATAAACATTATCTTGCGGGCCTGTTCCGGGTCCGGGGTCATCTTCTTTTTGAGCATATCAAAACTCATTTTAAGCGTCATGAGTGAGTTGGATAAATCGTGTGATACCATGGAAAAGAATTTGGACTTCATATTGTTCAGGCGGTCCAAATCGGCATTACGCTGTTTTAACTGCACGAGCAATTCTTTATTGCTTTGTTCCAAAAAGTATTTATCCAACGCGCGGCTTAACGTGCGTTTTAAGTAATCAAAATCCACCGGCTTTACCAAAAAGTCGTAAACGGATTCCTGCATGGCTTCCATAATGGCGTTTAAGGAAGCATAGGCGGTAATCATAATAATTTGCGTATCTTGGTTAAAGGTGCGGATTTTGCGGATTAAATCCATCCCGGTTTCGTCCGGCAAGTTATAATCCATTAAAATAATGTTAAAAAACTCGGCCGAGCACAAATTCAAACATTCCTTGGCATTGCCGGCCTGATAGACTTTATAGCCTTCAATTTCCAACAAATCCACCATGGTTTCGCGCAGGTTGTTGTCGTCGTCTACCACTAAAACCTTAACTTGCTTCTCCATAATTGGTATCTCCTGTTTTTTTATAAATTTTTAGGTATAGCTGAAAGCAGGTTCCCTTGCCTGCCTGGCTTTGGATAAAAATTTTACCTCTGTGGTGCGCCATGGCTTTGCCTACTACCGCCAGGCCGAGCCCCGTTCCGCGCGCTTTGGTAGTAAAGAACGGGGAAAAGATTTTCCCGCGCACATCTTCCTTAATGCCGGGGCCGGTATCCGCCACAAAAATACAAACTGTTTTGTTGCCTACGCGCGTACCTACCGTAATGGTTCCGTGGTCTTGCATGGCCTCGGCCGCGTTGGCAATTAAGTTGCGTATGGCTTGCTTCATTTCCTCCGCATCCACTTTAATACGCACACTTTCAGGCGCAAAATCTTCTTTCAGCTCAATGCCGCAGTTTAACGGGAAGGATAAGATAATTTCTTTCAAATAGCTGTTTAAGTCTATGGCGGTTAAAATTAAATCCCGGCTGCGGGCATAGCACAAGACTTCGTTAATAATACTGTTGGCC
>CAKUDJ010000196.1 GCA_934644855.1 uncultured Elusimicrobiales bacterium | reverse complement strand
ATCGGCCAGGTTGACGGCGCTTTCCACCGTGACAGGCACGGCGGCGGACAACGCCCCCTCTTGGTAAGCCGTTGTAAAGCGGAGCTTTAATGAAAAAGGGTTTTTAAGGTCAAAATCCCGTATTTTTAAGTTCAGTTTGTTTACCGCGGCGGACATCCCCGTCTGTAAATCTTTATAGGAAAACGCGCAATTATTAATGTTGATGTTGTCGGCAGTTAAATCTATGCCCAAGGGTGCGGACGGCGCGGCGGTTTCGGCCGTTGGCACAGGTTCTTGTGCGGTTTCGGCCGGGAGGAGCGAATCAAAATTAAAGGAACCGTCTTTTTGTTTAATTACATTTACGGCTAAACCGTCTAAAGAAACGGTGCTGATTTCCACCTTTTTTTGCAGGAGCGGCAGGAGCGCCACTTTTACTTGCAGCTTATCCGCCTTTACAAAGGTTCCTTGGGCGAATGTTTCCGCTTCCGAAAGGGCAAAATCGGTCAATGTGACCCCGATTAAGTTAAAAGAAACCCGGTCAAAGGCAATTTCCCGGTGGAAATTATCTTTGGCATAGCTGACGGCCATGGCCTTGAGCTTTTGGGGAGGGTACATTACTTTTAAGGTAATCACTCCGGCCCCCAACAGGGCAACCCCGATTACCCCGCAAATTAAAATCCATTTGAGTAGTTTTTTCATATTTTTATTATATCAATTTGGGGGCATAAAAAGACCGCCCTAAAAAAGGTTATGTTTCGGGGCGGTCTGTTCATAAACAGGTTATTTGGGGTTGGAATCCGTTTTGACGGCTTGCGTATCCACCACGGTTGCATTGGGGGCGGGGCGGGCCATAGCCTTGCGGTATGCGCTTAAATCTTTCTTCCACAAAGCAAGCACCAGTAAGATAAAAGCCCCGTCATCCGTAATCCCCAACAGCGGCATTACATCCGGCAACAGGTCCACCGGGCTGACAACATAAATAATGCAGACAATAGTGCTTAAAACGCTAATCCACGGGAATTTATATTTCCCGCGCAACACCGCCCACGCCATAGAAAAAAGCGTGCGCACATAGCCTGCCGTTTCGCCCGGGTTTATGGCGGACATATTATTTGGCCCCCTGCACCGGGGCCGCGGCCAATTTGCCGGAATGTTCCGGCGCGCGGGCCCCTAAAATATTTTCCGTCACGCGCAGCGCGTAATCGCCCATGCGTTCAAAGTTATTCAAAATATCCGCATAAGCCGTAATAAAGTCCGGGCTGGCTTCTTCCCCTTCGTAATAGCGGGTGCTGCGGTCTTTGAGCAGTTGCTTTCTTAACGCGTTGAGTTTTTCTTCCCGTTGGGCGGCCAGGGCCAACATATCGTTGGTTTCCTTTTCGGATTCCTTGGTGGGGTGTTGGACAAACACAATGGCCTTGCGGGTGGCGCGGGTAATTTCTTTAGATAATTTAGCAATTTCTTCTATATTGTCTATATCCGCGGCGGAAAAAGCATTTTTGCCGTGGAATTTTTCCAAAATACGCGCAATTTTTTCCCCGCAATCGCCCATGCGTTCAATGTTATTAATCACATCAAATAAAGACATGGTGTGCATTACGGAATCGCGCGACAGGTTGCCGTGTGAAAGTTGGGTTAAGTAGATGTTGATTTTATGTTCCAGTACGTCGGTTGTTTTTTCGGCCTCTTTGGCGTCTTCAATCAGGCGGTAGAACATTTTGTCGTCTTCCACTTTTACGGCGTGCATAACCTTATCGGTCATTTTAGTCACAAAGCTCATCATGCGTTCCACTTCGTTGCGTACCGCCACCAACGCCAGTTCCGGCGTATTGGCAAAGCGGGTGGATAAGAAGATAAGCTCTGTGGATTTGTTGTCTTCCCGTTTGTTTTTGGGGATAATCAGTAGCGTCAGCTTGGCCAGTTGCTTTAACAGCGGCAACATCAACAAGGTATTTAAGACGTTAAACACCGTGTGAAAGGCGGAAATATGGTACGGCAACACCGCCGTTAAAGTGCCAGGGTCTTTTACAAAAGGGTTTCCGGGCACTAACCAATCTACAAAATGGATAAAATGCTTAAAAATCAGCGCGACCCACAACACGCCAATCGCGTTGAATAAAAAGTGCCCCACGGCGGCGCGGCGGGCCGTGTTGTTCGCCCCGATAGCCGCCAAGTTGGCGGTAATGGTCGTGCCGATATTTTCCCCCAGTACCAAAGCGCACGAGGTAGGAAAGTCAATAATCCCGGCGGCGGCGCAGGTAAGCGTCATAGCCATTACGGCGCTGGACGATTGCAATATAACGGTTAAAAC
>CAKUDJ010000195.1 GCA_934644855.1 uncultured Elusimicrobiales bacterium | reverse complement strand
GACCTGTTCAAGCAGATTAACGACGGCTACGGCCACCAAATAGGGGATTGGGCCTTAAAAGAGGTTTCCCGCGTGATTCGCACCAGTTTGCGGCAGACGGACTTTCCGTGCCGTTTTGGCGGGGACGAAATGGTTATTATGCTCCCGCGCACCAATGGGGAAGAAGCCAAAATTATTTCCAAACGCTTGCAGGAGCGTATCCGCGCGATTACGCTGCCCTCCCGGTATACGGACGGCAAAGACGTGCATTTAAGTATCAGCCAGGGGATTTCCGTTTTCCCGCAGGACGGTACGGACGCTTCCGCCTTGTTGGAAAAAGCGGATAAAGCGTTGTATTATGTAAAACAAACCGGGCGCGGCGCTTTTGCGTTGTATAGGGAAACCGTCCCCCCGCGGGAGTAATTTTTGCCTGCAAAAAAAAAGCGTGCCGCGCAAGGGGTGTTTGCCCGCCTTGCACACGAGGATAGAAAACAGTTGACAAGTACGCCAAAAGTTGCAAAAATTTATAAGTGTAGGTGCTAGGCATATTTTATATATAATATATGGTATGCGTGGCGCCGGCGTGTGGCGTTATTGCCCGCGCACGACGGAGCAAAGATTTTTGAAGGGCTTATTTTTTAATTAGTATTTGGTTTAATATCTATGGGAAACTACAAAACAAACAATATGACGTTTACAAAAATGTGTAAGTTTTTTGCGGGGAAAGCAGCCGTGGCGGCAGCTTTGCCTTTGCTTTTATTATTGGCGGCCGTAGCGCCCGCTTTTGCGCAGGCCCAGGCAGACGTTAAATTTGCCGGGGTGTTTTATAAAGACGGTACCACAGACACTACTGATCAATATTGCGGGTGGAAAGCGGACGCTTTCGGTAATAATTTGAAAGAGTCAGAACACAACCGCAGTTTTGTTTCCAAAAACTTAACCAATGCTAACGGTTCCAGCTATGGGGACCCGTGGGAAAACTCTGCCCTGATTGAGTACGACCAACCGTATTCGTCTTCGTTCACGACTACGCCCAACAACTACCCTAACCATTGTTTGGGGTTGTGTATGACGGTGTACTGTGCCAATAAGCCCTTGGCCATGAGTACCTATTCTATTGCGTTTCCCTTACAAACCATTAAATTTGATGTTGTTAAATACTATGGCGGCAAAAATATTGCCAATTCCGGTGATACGCCGCCTATCCGCACTTTAACCATGTACCCCGGCTCCGGGGATAACGGAACGGTCAAGGCGGAGGACTATATTTGCGGTTCTTACCACTGCTATAGCGGTCAAAGCGGAAACACTTGTCCGTCTGCCCAGTATTATTGCAACGGAACGACTGAGCATACAGCCACGATTGTTGGCAGTTGGTGTGTGGCGGAAGGTTCGAATGTGAGTCCTACTGCATGTAAGGGCGTAGATAACCCGAAAGGCTGTTTTAAGTTTGAAGTAGGCGACGGTGATAAGCAGTGTGGCACAAAATATGGCGGCATCAACGGATCAACCAACTGTGTCATTTTTGATAATAACGGCAGAGAATACGGTTCCCCCATGTCTTTCTGCGCCGGGTGGGACGGCTCTTACGAAATCAGCGGGGAGTTTGGCAAAACCAACGGCCAATACGGCTTCCGCGCTACGGTGCAGAGTGATGTGCCCGGCGATAACATTACCGTAGATAAAATTAGTATTAATTCCACCATTCCGTACCCCGGCGAAAACCAAATCCCGATACAGGTGGACGTCACCAACGTACACACCGTGCGCAGCACGCCTACGGTGGTGGGGAACATTACGTCTGTTTCCGCCCAGCCGTACACGGTGGCTTACCGCTTGAGTAAAGATTCTGACGTGCGTGTTGCTATTTTAGACGCGTCTAATCCAAATACCCTTTCTTATGGAAACACAACAGACTCCACCACCACCGTTGTTAAACGGAAATGCGCTGCCGATTCTTTTGTTGCCGAAAGTCCAACCATGACTGCGGCAATATGTGCAAATGATGACAACAAAGGTCAGTGGGGGGAATTCTATCAAAACGGTTGGGACAAAGCCGCCACTACAGGGTGTTGTAAGTTGGCCGCGATTGATACTACCCAAATCACAACGACTACCGAAACTTCCGCTACCGCCGCGGCAGGTCTTTCCGTTAACAACTTGCGCCGCTTGTTGGTGGATTGGAAACCCCGCTTGGGCGAAGGCATGAAAGGGGCGGATTCCGATAAGCAATTAGTGGAATTTGACTCTTGGGACGGCCGCGACGATTCCGGCCGCTTACTGCCTGCCGGCAACTATGTAATTTCCAT
>CAKUDJ010000194.1 GCA_934644855.1 uncultured Elusimicrobiales bacterium | reverse complement strand
GTTAGAGGGTTTAGTTATGGGTACCCGCTCCGGCGATATGGACCCGTCCATTTGCTTCCACATGATGAAAAAGCTGAATATGGCCCCGGAAGAAATGTATACCATTTTGAACAAAAAAAGCGGTATGTATGCCCTAACCGGGGACCGCTTTGCCGACCAGCGTGACGTACGCAAAGGCGCCGCGGAAGGCGACGAGCTTTGCAAACTGGCGCTAGAGGTGGAAACCTACCGCGTTAAAAAATACATTGGGGCGTATATGGCGGCGTTGGGCCGTTTGGACGCCATTGTATTTACGGCGGGCGTGGGTGAACGCGCCACCAACATACGCGAAATGATTTTGCAGGGCCTTGAAAACTTTGGCATTGTACTGGACGAAGAACGCAACAACTGCGCCGACACCAACAAGGCCGAATGCCGCATTTCGGCGGACAATTCCAAGGTAAAGATTTTTGTAATCCCGACGGATGAGGAAATTGTAGGCGTGCAGGATATTGTAGCCTTAAAAGCCGGCACTTACGAAGATTACACCAAGTTCCGTTATATCTTTCAAGAGAAAGATTATCGCAACAAACTGCGCGACGCCGCTTTTATTGAGGAAGTAAAGAAAAGACCTTTCCTGTTAAAAGCCGCCGTAAACTTGCCGGAAGAATTAAAAAACACCGCCGCGCGTTAATTTACCAGCTCCCGCTTGCCTGTGGCAACGGGAGCTTTTTTATAAAGTTGTAATTCCGCCCGCAAGCGTTTTTGGTGTGGGCGCAAGTAATAAGAGTACCCAACGGAGTAATAAAAATATGTTCATGCCCAAAGAAGTAAAGTTCTTTGATTTGTTTGACAAACAGGCCGAAAACCTTGTAAAAGCGGCTGAATTTTATAAAAAACTGACGGACGAAGCCGCCTTTACGCCCGAAAATGTACGCGCCATGCACGAATTGGAACACTATGGCGACGAACTGACCCACAACATCATTAATACCCTAAACGAAACATTCATTACCCCGTTTGATAGGGAAGACATTTTGGCCCTGGCAAACCGTTTAGACGATATTATAGACGGCATTTATTTAATTACAAACCGCTTTCAACTGTATAAAATTACCAAGCCGACCGAATACAGCCAAAAACTGGCCAACACCATTGCCCAAAGCACCAAAGCCATGCAAAAGGCGCTGTCTAGCTTACGCAGCAATAAAAATATGAAGGAAACCCTGTTCCAATGTGTGGAAATTAACCGCCTGGAAAACGAGGGAGACGTATTGCGCGACGAGGCGATTTCCTGGTTATTTGAAAACGAAAAAGACCCCATTATGGTTATCAAACAAAAAGAATTGTTTGAAGAAGCCGAAACCGTCACCGATTTTTGCGAATATGTGGCAAACTTGGTGGAATCCATTTTGGTAAAAAATAACTAGAGGCCCTTTATGGCTTGGATATTATTTTTAATTGTTCTGGCGTTATTTTTTGACTATCTAAACGGCTTTCACGACGCGGCAAACTCCGTTGCTACCGTTGTTTCCACGCGGGTATTATCCCCCAAAGTGGCGGTGGCGTGGGCGGCGTTTTTCAACTTTGTGGCGTTTTTAATCTTTCACACCGGGGTTGCCAAAACCATTGGCAGCGGGATTGTGGACATCCACCTGGTAGATGCCAACCTGGTTTTTGCCGCATTGGTAGGGGCCTGCGGGTGGAACTTAATTACTTGGTGGTGGGGGTTGCCGTCCAGCTCCTCCCACGCGCTGATTGGCGGCTTAATCGGGGCCGGGCTAGTCAAAGGCGGCTTTAGCGCGCTGGTGATGGGCGGGATATTAAAAACCGTACTGTTTATCTTTTTATCCCCCCTGCTCGGGCTTTTGTTAAGTATGCTGATTGGCGTACTGGTATTTAATTTATGCCGCTCTTTTAACCCGTATAAGGTGGACCATTTCTTCCGCAAAGGGCAGTTAGTGTCTGCCGCGGCGTATTCCTTGGGCCACGGCGGCAACGACGCCCAAAAAACCATGGGTATTATCAGTATGCTTTTGCTGGGCGGTTTAACCGGCAGCGAAGTAGGCCCTATCCGGGATTTCCTGCTCACCCACCACGAAATGGAACTTGCCGCGCAAGGCCAGTTTATTGTGCCGCTTTCCGTTGTATTGTTGTGCCAAGGGGCTATTGCGCTGGGCACGCTTTCCGGCGGGTGGAAAATTGTTAAAACCATGGGCCAAAAAATCACGCGCCTGCGCCCGGTGGACGGGTTCTGTGCGGAATCGGCTTCCTCTATTTCTTTATTTATTGCCTCTTTATTAGGGGTTCCGG
>CAKUDJ010000193.1 GCA_934644855.1 uncultured Elusimicrobiales bacterium | reverse complement strand
AAGCGGCAGGGATAGCCTTAAAATCAACCCCATTTCCTGCCAGTTAGCCGCAATAAAGCAGACAAACCCCGCCAATACAAATGCGCACCCCACCGCAAGTAAGCGCACGGAAAGCCAACGGCGCGTATTTTGCGGGCGCATACGGTTCAGCAAATCCACATAAGTAGGCTGGGTTAAATAGCCTTGTGCCAGTAAAGAATCTAAAAGCGTTTTAGGTATCATATACCTGATTATACCAATTTTACCGTCTTACAAAACTGGTATAATATAAGAAAAAGAAGGTTTTTTGTATGGGAATTATTTTTACTTTTATAGCTGTTTTGCTTGCCGCATTGGCGGTAAACCTGTTTGCCAACCGCGTTATTTTCCGCCCGATGAAAAAAGAATGGCCGCTGACCCTGCCGTGGGAAAAAGTGTTCATCCCCACCCGCGGCGGCAAAAAATTGCACGCGCTTTATCTGCCCGCCAAAAACGGGAAAGAAACCCTGCTATTCTTCCACGGGAAAGCCGGAAATGTGACTTATTTTGAAGATTTTGCCAAAACATACGCCAAATACGGCTACGGCATTTTGATTTTTGATTACCGCGGCTATGGACTCAGCCAAGGGCGTCTGACCGAACAAAATATGTATCAAGACGGCGCCGCCGCCTTGGGCTACCTATTAAAAGAGAAAGAAATTTCCCCGCAGAAAATTGTAATATGGGGTTATTCTTTGGGCAACGGCCCGGCCGTGCAAACCGCGGTGGATTTTAATATTCTTCCCTTAAAAGCGGTCATTTTGCAAAGTCCGTTTACCCACACACCCGATATGGCGGCCTTTATTATTTTGCGCTCTTGGCGGCGCGAGCGCACGTTGCAACGTGTTCTATCTGCATTGTTTAAGCCGGTCTTCTTTAATAAAAAATTTGATAATCTAAGTAAAATCCGCCGCATTCACGCCCCTTTATTGGTGGCGTATTCCCGCCAAGATACGGTTATCCCCTGGCAGATGAGCTGCGCCCTGGCCGATAAAGCCAACCGCACCGCCAAACGGTATTTTTCCCCGCGCGGCACCCACGAACAATTCCGTTGGGCAGAACGGGCGGTGGTGGATTTTTTAAGCGGCAAAAATAACCGCACCAACCGCGGAAAAAAACGATAAAACTTCCACTTATTGCCAACTTGCGGTATAATAAAATGAGATGAAAAAACACATTCCTATTTTATTATTACTGGTTTTACTCGTTTGTTGGGGTTTCTTTTTTAACCATGTCAGTACGCAATTTATTTTTTCCCCTACCAGCTACGAGCAACCTATCCTGCCGGGATTAAAAGAAGTGTCTATCCCGGTGCAATTCGGCCATGCCTTAAACGGTTTGTATTTAGCGCCCAAAGCCGGCAAGCCCGTTATTTTGTTCTTCCATGGGAAAAGTTTGAATGTGTCTTTCTTTCAAGATTTTGCCCAACAATACGCCAAATACGGCTACGGAGTATTACTGTTTGATTACCGCGGCTACGGTAAAACGCCGGGGACTCCCACCGAAAAAAATATGTATGAAGATGGTGAAAGCGCCCTAAGATATTTGCTGATTAATAAAGATGTTTCCGCGCGGGATATTATTTTGTGGGGGTTTTCATTAGGTTGCGCGGTGGCGTTGGAAACCGTCAATAACCACCCGGATGTAAACTTTCGGGCGGTGGTGCTGCAAAGCCCGTTTACCAATACGCCGGAAATGGCTTATTATATCCTCATGCGCTGCTATCACCCGGATTACTTCGGCCTTAAATTGACCTCTGCCATTTTGCACCCGGCCCTGGCAAATAAATCCTTTGACAATACGCGCAAAATTGCTTCCGTTCACACTCCCCTATTTATTGGTATGAGCAAAGCGGACCGCACCGTACCTTGGAGAATGAGCATCCATTTGGCGCAAATGGCCCCCCAACACACACAGCTGTTTTCCAGCCTTGCCGGGACGCATAACGATATGCGTTGGATGGAGCAGGAAGCAGTCCGCTTTTTGCAGCAACAAGACGAACTGGCCCAACAAATAGACGGAAATTAAAAGCGCACCCGCAAAATAGCGGAAATAAAGGATAACTAAAATCAAACGAGTAGAACTCTTGTAAAGAATGGTTCCCGCGGAGCAACGGAAAAAAGAACAACTAAAATCCGCTTGCATTACGGTTTACCGTGTGAGGAGCGTGCTTTTTTGGTATAATGGAAGAAAGAAACCCTTTTGGAGAGGTGTGTGAGTGGTTGAAACAGCAGGTCTCGAAAACCTGTAAACCGCAAGGTTTCGAGGGTTCAAATC
>CAKUDJ010000192.1 GCA_934644855.1 uncultured Elusimicrobiales bacterium | reverse complement strand
GGGTGACCCGAACGTAAGCCACTATACGGATGTTTCCCAGTTGCCGGAACATTTGATTTCGGAAACCATGAGCTTTTTTGAAGACTATAAAAAACTGGAAAATAAAACCGTTGTGGTGGAAAAGATTTTTGACAAGCAAACTGCTGTCAAAATTTTGAAAGAAGCCTTTATTGCATACGAGGAAAAGTTTGTCACTTACAGCAACTTTGCCCGCTCCTTGGATAAAAAAGAAAAATAGGCTTCCGGTTTTTTTAATCCCCCCGGCTCCGGCCGGGGTTTTTTATGGTTTTCCGGCAAGCGGCCCTTGTTTTATGGCCCCATCAAAAGGTCTTTTTTATTACAAAATGCCCTTTAAAAAGGTAAAATAAAAATATGTCTATTTCCCATACACTCCCCCGCCATATTGCTATTATTATGGACGGAAACGGCCGTTGGGCCAAACAAAAAAACTTGCCGCGCTCGGCCGGGCATAATGCCGGAGCCAAAGCGGTGGAGCGCACCATCCGCGCCGCCGAAAAACTGGGAATAGAATTTTTAACCTTTTACGCCTTTTCTACCGAAAACTGGTCCCGCCCGCAAGAGGAAATCAACGGGCTTATGAACCTGCTGGAAAAAACGCTGGATAAATATATGCGCGAGGCCAAAACCAACAATTTGCGCATTTTAATCAGCGGGCGGCGCGAGCCTCTGCCTCCCCATTTACTGGCCAAAATAGACAAACTCACCGCCGAAACCGCCCACAAAACCGGCTTAACCGTTGTGTTAGCCCTCAACTACGGGGCGCGCGCGGAACTATTGGACGCGGTACAAAAACTGGTGCAAGACGGCATTAAAAACCCCACACAGGCCGATTTGCAGGACCGCCTGTATCAGCCCGCCGTGCCGGACCCGGAACTGCTTATCCGCACGTCCGGCGAAAAACGCCTTTCCAACTTTTTGTTATGGCAATGCGCCTATACGGAATTTCACTTTACCGATACCCTCTGGCCGGATTTTGCCGAAAAAGACCTGCTGAGCGCGGTGGAAGATTTTTCCCGCCGCACCCGCCGTTTTGGAGGGTTATAATATGGATAGCGTCACGCGCGCCCGCACGGAAGAACTCCTGCACCGTTTAACGCGCCACGCCACCCCCGCTTGTAAAAAGCGCCAAGCCGCCAAACAGGGCCTTTCCGCCCCGCAGGCAGACGGCGCACCCTTAACCCTTATCCGCCAACTGGTTAAAGGGCTCCCCCGGCCGGACCAAGAATTAGCCAATGCTTTATGGCAAACCGGGGCCCACGGGGCGCGCCAACTGGCAGTTTTACTGGCCGACCCCGCCGCCATGACTTCCCCCCAACTGTGCCGTTGGGCCGAAACCCTGGAAACCGAAGACGTATGCGATTTATGCGCCGCGGAGCTGTTCAGCAAGACGAAAAACCCGCTTAAACTGGCCGCGCGTTGGGTAAAACACCCGCGGGAAATGACCCGCCGGGCCGGGTTTGGCGTTGTGTGTGCGCTAGCCGCCCCGCGCGCCAAAACCGCACAGGCGGATTTATTAAAAGCGTTTGCGCTCCTCAAAAACGGCGCGGCGGACCCGTCCCCCTTTGTTTATAAAACCGTCAACAAAGCCTTAAAAATGTTGGGCAAAAAAAATGCCGCCTTACAGGCCCGCGCCCTGGATTGCGCCGACGAAATTATCTATTTATTTGAAACCAACCACACCGCACGCTGGGTAGCGCAAAACGCGCGTATCAGCCTGCAAAAAACAGGGAAAAACCATGCCCGTTGAAATAAGAGCCGCCACCCCGGCAGACCTCCCCGCCATTTTAACCTTGGCGGCCGAAGCCAAAGCCTTATTAAAAGCCAGAAACATCAACCAATGGCAAGATGACTACCCACAACAGGAAGTTTTTGGGCAAGACCTGCGCGCCGGGGCAGGCTTTGCGGTTTGCCACGCCGGGCAAGTGGCCGGGTATTTTGCGGTCTTATTGAGCGAAGACCCGAACTATCACTATATAGAAAACGGCGCCTGGCACACGCAAGCGCCGTATGCCACCTTGCACCGTTTAATGTTAAATGCCGCCTTGCGCGGGAGCGGCGCGGTAGAAAACATCTTTCAATTTTGGCTCCACCGGGCGCAAGCGGCCCAATGCCGTGCGTTGCGGGGTGACACCCACCCGGACAACCGCTCCATGCAACATTTTTTTGCGCGCCGCGGCTTTAAGCGTTGCGGGGTGATTTACGTTCACGGCGGCCAAAACCGGGATGCCTTTGAAAAACCCTTGTAAAGTTTGCGATTTCCTGCCTGTACCACCCGCCCAATTATGCTAACATAATAG
>CAKUDJ010000191.1 GCA_934644855.1 uncultured Elusimicrobiales bacterium | reverse complement strand
TTCTAACCTTGTAATCTTACAATAAACACAAAAACCCCGCCGCCAGGTGGGGTTTTTGTTTGTAAATCGGGCACAGGTTCAAAAAAATACCAATCATTACAACAGGCCGGCTTTTTGCAAAAGCAAATTTACCAAGCGGGATACAGGGTATTGAAACACCTGCGTTTCGGGCACGCGCACAAATCCATCCGGCACAGGGGCGCTTTGCGGCAACGCCACTTTATACAGTTGGGCCCAAATTTTCCGGTGCGATAAAATATGCTTTACCGGGGCCGCCGCCAATACAAACGCCGCATTTTTGGGGAATGTGCCCTCAAAAAACTGCCCCGCGGCCTTTTTTACTGCCGCGGCGGAAAGCACCGCCTGCGGAGTTTCCACTAACAAAGGCTCATACAACCCCTGCCACACATCTCCCGCCGGGCGCTTTTTAAGCCAAGTATATCCGCCCTGTTCTACATATATATAGGTAAAATAGCGCTCTTTGACTTGTGTTTTTAAGGCTTTTACGGGCAGCTGCTCCACCCGGTTGGCCGCATACGCCTTGCACCGCTTGGCAAATGGGCAGCGGGAACAATCCGGCCCGGTGGGCACACATTGCAACGCGCCAAATTCCATAATGGCTTGGTTGAACAGGTCCGGGCGGGTTTTATCCAATAATTTTTGGGCCAGGGCGGCAAATTCTTTTTTCCCGGCAGAACTGTCCACCGGGGTATGAACCCCATACACGCGAGAGAGTACGCGGTAGACGTTTCCGTCCACCACCGCGTACGGCATGCGGTACGCAAACGAGCAAATAGCCGCCGCCGTATATTCGCCCACCCCTTTTAAGGCCAAAACGCCTGCGTAAGTGGAGGGGAAAGTGCCGCCCATGCTTTTGGCGGCCGCGTGCAAGTTGCGGGCGCGGGAATAATACCCCAAACCCTGCCAGAGCTTTAGCACGTCGTCTTCCGGCGCGGCGGCCAAGGCGGCAACCGTGGGGAAGCGTTGCACAAACCGCAGGTAATAGTCCAACCCCTGCGCCACGCGCGTTTGCTGGAGGATAATTTCGGAAATCCAAATCAAATACGGGTCCTGCGTGTTGCGCCAGGGTAAATCCCGCTTGTTTGCCTGATACCAATGAATTAAGACGGATGAAAAGCTTTCCACGCGTTGCCCCCAAACATTTTTATTGTTTTATTGTAGCAATTTATGGGCATTAACCACTAGCGCCCCAAATTGCCACCGAGCCTACTTTTGCGCCCTAAATTTCCACCCCGCCTACCGCTAGTGCCCCACATTTCTGCCCCGCCTACTACTAGCGCCCCAAATTGCCAAAGGGGGGTATCTGTATACCCCGCAAATCCAACCTGGGCATTTTGAATAAAAACACCGTACCCAGCAAAAACGCAAAATTGCACCCGTTTTTGCAATTTCCAAATTCACGCTACCAACAAGCGTTTTTTATGCGTTGGAAACGCCCCAACAATTATCATCCGCAAAACCAAAGGTTCTTTTGCTCCTATCAAAACCAGGGCTTTTTTTGAAAATTCCAAAAAGGGGGATTTTTTTCTGTTAAAAGACTTACAAAAAAGCCCCATAAACTAAAAAATATTTTCTTAAAATCAGCCAACGGATTGTTGACAGTTTTTTTGAAAAACTTAACAATGTGTCATATATTGGCTTGTTTTGCGTAATAGCAGCCCTGTTTTTTTAAGTAAACGGCTTATATTAGGAAGCATTTTTTGTGTGTTTCCCGTCGTAGAAACAGGGTTGTAAACAACTTTTGGCATATACTGGCATTAAATGACATATATTGACATAAGACAAGTTTTTATATATTATATGTCTAACGGGTTGCATAACCCCGGTGGATAACTTAATTACGGAGCGTTTTTCCCATGGAAAACACAAACAACGAAAAGCTTAAAATCCGCTTCAAATTTTCTTCCGGCGAGGAGTTTGAAGCCGAGGGGCCGCGTGAGTTTATAGAGCAGCAGCGGGCGTTTTTTTTAGGTTTAACCGGGCGTAAAGCGCAAGTTATCCACCCTGCGCCCCCGGCACCGCGCCCGCGCCCCACGTATCCGCTTAATCCGCCCGCAAATGCGCCCATGCCCACGGCGCAACCCGCCCGAACGCCCGTGCCCGCGGTATCACCCCAAGCCGAAAGTACGCTAAACCCCCTTTGGGAGCGGCTTTTCAAGCAGGAAGACGGCGTGTTAGTATTCCGCCGCAAAAGCCGTTTGCTCACCGCCCCCACCGCCGCATTGGTTTTAGTGGCTGCGGCCAAAATACTGCGTAAAGAAGACGAATGCAGCGCCCTGCACCTATCCAAGGCCTTGCGTAAATCCGGCTAC
>CAKUDJ010000190.1 GCA_934644855.1 uncultured Elusimicrobiales bacterium | reverse complement strand
CGCTAAAATAGACTCTTACAAGGATTTTGTGGTAGACGTACAGACAAAAATGATTGCCTGCCCGGCCGTTTCTCCGCACGCGGGCGGAGACGGTGAAACCGCTAAGGCGGAATATTTACTGGCCTTGCTGAAAACCATGAAGTTTGACGAGGTTTTTGTATTAAACGCCAAAGACCCTAAGTCTAAAACCGGGGTGCGCCCCAACATTGTGGCCAAATATTACGGCCAAAATAAAAAGAAAACCTTGTGGGTAATGGCACACATGGATGTTGTGCCCCCCGGGGATTTGAACCTGTGGAAAACGGACCCGTTTAAGGCCGTTGTAAAAGGGGATAAAATTTACGGGCGCGGTTCCGAAGACAACCAACAAGGTTTGGTGTCCGGCCTGCTGACCGTAAAAGCGTTTATGGATTTGGGCATCCGCCCCCCGGTCAACTACGCGCTTTTGTTAAACGCGGATGAAGAAGTCGGCAGCACTTACGGCATTGTGGACGTTTTGAAGCGCCACGGAAAAACTTTTTCCAAAGAAGATTCTTTCATAGTGCCCGACGGCGGCAACCCGAAAGGAACCATGGTGGAAATTGCCGAAAAAAATATGATGTGGCTTAAATTTACCGTAAAAGGTAAACAAACGCACGCCTCTTTGCCTAAAATGGGGGTCAACGCCAACCGCGCGGCTTCCCATTTGATTGTACGGTTAGAGGAACTGGGCAAGATATTTAATAAGAAAAATGCGTTGTTTGCGCCGGAATCTGCCAGCACCTTTGAGCCGACCAAGCGCGAAGCCAATGTGCCGAATGTAAACACGATTCCCGGTACGGATGTATTTTACTTGGATTGCCGTGTTCTGCCCTGCTATACCAACGACGAGGTTTTCAAAGAAATTACCCGCATTGTAAAAGGGGTGGAAAAACAATTTAAGGTAAAAGTGAAAATTGATATTGAACAATGGGAAGCGTCTAAACCGACGGATAAAAAAGCCCCGCTGGTGAGCGCGGTGATTAAAGCGGCCAAATCCGTCTATAAAAACCAACCCAAAGCCATGGGCGTAGGCGGCGGCACGGTGGCGGCGTATTTGCGCAACGCGGGCTACACCGCGGTGGTGTTTTCCAAATTGGACGATATGGCCCACCAACCCAACGAATACAGCAGCATTAAAAATACGATGGGTGATGCAAAAGTATTTGCTTTAGTAGCATTGGAGCTGAAATAAATGCTTAAAAACGGTTTTACTAAACTGGAAATTTTAATTACGGTATTGGTATTTGCTTTCTTGTTGGGCTGTACGGTGCCGCGCGTTATGCACCTGGTACACAAAGCCAAAGAAGGCAGCACCAAGCACCGTTTGGTTAAAATGCGCAGTGCCATTGCCGCTTATTACGGGGAACACCAAGGCACTTATCCTACGGATGATTTATCCTGCCTGGTACCTAAATATATTGAAGGTATCCCGATGGTGACCATCCCCGGTTTCCGGCCCTCGCACCATGTCAGCACAGGCTCTTACGAACAGGCTTTTACCAACCAAGGCGGTTGGGCCTATGTAAGTGACCCGACCGACCCGCGCTACGGTGACGTATTTGTAAATACCAGTAAGGAAGACAGCTACGGCACCGCCTGGAACCTGCATTAATTTTGCCCCTGTCCGTTTTGGCGGACGGGGGCTTTTTATGGGTATATAAGTAGAGTGATTATGAGTCCTTTAATTTTGGTGTTCTCGGCCCTGTTCGGGCTAGTGATAGGCAGTTTTTTGAACGTATGTATTTACCGTATTCCCAACGGAAAATCCATTGTGTGGCCGCCGTCGTTCTGCCCCAAATGCGGCGCGCACATTAAACCGTATGATAATATCCCGGTATTAAGCTATATTTTTTTGTTAGGCAAATGCCGCAAATGTAAAGCGCCTATCAGCGTGCAGTATCCGTTGGTGGAGTTTTTTACGGGCGCGCTGACTGCGCTTTTTGTGTGGCATTACGGGCTGACCCCGTGGACGTTTGTGGTGTTGGCGGCGGCGTACGCGCTGATTATCTTATCGGTTATTGATATGGAACTGATGATTATTCCGGACCGCTTTTCATTGGGGTTGATTGTATGGGGGTTGTTATTTGCCTGGTGCAACCCGTATTTTGAAGGCGCTTGGTGGCAGAAAGAGTTGTATAGCTTACTGGGGGCAAGTGTAGGGTTCTTTGGCGTATTGGCCATTGCGCTGATTGGCACTTGGCTGTTTAAGAAAGAAGCCATGGGCGGCGGCGACGTAAAATTAATGGGCGGCGTAGGCGCGTTAATCGGTTGGCAAGGGGTGATTACCACGGTTATTTTTGCCTCTTTTATCGGGCTTATTTACTCTG
>CAKUDJ010000189.1 GCA_934644855.1 uncultured Elusimicrobiales bacterium | reverse complement strand
CTTCATACTGGGGCGGATTTTTGGCTAAAAACTCCCCGTAGACCGTCACTTGCACATCTGTTTTTTCTTCCACATATTTTAAGCAGTAGGCCAGGGCCATATCGGCAAATTTTTGGTGGTGGCCGTAGGTTTCGCCGTCGGTGGCAATGTGCATCAACTGCGCATCCGCGCCGGAGTTATAGGTGCTTAACAACCGCCCGGCAAAATTTTCCCCGCTTTTCAGCGTGTCCGAAAAAGCAATCCCCTGGGAAATCGGCCCGTCATAAAAGAACAGGGCAATCGTACGCCCGCTGGGCAGTTGGCACCGGTACGCCCGCTTGGGGTCCACCCGCCCGCCGGAAACGTCCTGCCACGTCGTTTGCCCTATTTTACGCACACGCGCGCATTGGCCCGGGGCCAAAATTACATACTTCATGCCGCATTCCGCCAATACTTCCAACGTTTGCGTATTGCACGCGGTTTCGGCCAACCACAACGCTTCCGGCTCCCGCCCAAAACGTTTCTTAAAATCGGCAATGCCCCAACGCACTTGGGTATATTTATCACGCTCGTTGGCTAACGGCAAAATCATGTGGTTATACGCCTGGGCAATCGCGCTGCCGTGGCCGGAAAAATTCTCCCGGCTGAGCTTGTCGGCCTCAATAATGGCGCTATATACTTCCGGCTCCTTGCGCTCCATCCAAGATAAAAGCGTCGGCCCGAAGTTAAAACTGATGCGGGCGTAATTATTAATCAAATCGGTTAATTGTTGTTTGCCGTCTAAAACGCGCGCCAACGCATTGGGCGCGTAGCACTCCGCGCAAATGCGGGAGTTCCAATCGTGGTACGGGGTTGCGCTGTCTTGGATTTCTATTTCGTCCAACCAGGCATTTTCCCGCGGAGGTTGGTAAAAATGTCCGTGTATGCAAAGATATTTCATATATATATTTATAGCAATTAATGCTAGAATATGCACAGGAACCGCTCCTGCGCCGGGGAAACACTTGATTATTGACGGACGGCGGCTATACTAAAAGTAGGGAGCAACAAATCCCATTATCGCCGAGGTGCGCTTATGAAAAAAACATTTATTTTGGATACGAACGTCTTACTGCATGATGTAAACTGCCTGCACGCCTTTGAGGATAACGCCATCATTATCCCCATGGCCGTAATTGAAGAACTGGATAATTTCAAAAGCGAAGGAGATACCCGCGGGAAGAACGCGCGCATGGTATCGCGTGCGTTGGACGAAATGCGCAAACTGGGGCACCTGAACGAAGGCGTCACGCTGGACGGCGGCGGCACCTTAAAAATTGAGTTGGATAAGCCAAACTCGTTGCCGCAATCTTTATCCTTCAACAAGGCAGACAATTCCATTTTGAATATTGCCTACACCTTAGCCAAAAAAGAGGGTTCTTATAAAAAGAACCACGCGCCGGTTATTGTGGTGACTAAAGACATCAATATGCGCCTGAAAGCCGAAGCCCTGGGCTTGGACGCGCAGGATTACACCACCGATAAAGTAAATGTGGATGAGCTATATACCGGCATGGCGGAAATGGAAGTTTCTTCCGAACAAATTGACGAATTTTACCGCCAAAAAAAATTGCCCATTCAAGACGGCTTATACTTCCCCAACGAATTTATTATTCTCAAAGCCAACGACGGCAGCAAAAAATCGGCCATGGGACGCGTGGCCAATAACGGGGAGCTTTGCATCCGGCCGCTATCCCAACAAGAGCCCGTGGCGTGGGGCATTAAACCCCTCAATAAAGAACAACGCTTTGCCATGGAGCTGCTGTTAGATGACAGTTTGGATATTGTCACCCTGGTAGGTACCGCCGGTACGGGTAAAACCTTAATTACGCTGGCCACCGGGCTGCAGCGCACCATGGACGAAAACGCCTACCGCCGCCTGGTGGTGTGCCGCTCCATTGTGCCGGTTGGGAAAGATTTGGGGTTCCTGCCCGGTACCAAAGAAGAAAAACTGGAAGCGTGGATGGGCGCCATTTATGACAACCTGGCCTTCCTGGCGGACCGCAAAAACCCGGATGAAGGCGAAGAAAAAGCCCACTATCTGTTAGATAGCGGCAAGATTGAAATTGCCTCGGTCACCCATATGCGCGGGCGCTCGCTCCCCGGCCAATATATGATTGTGGACGACGCCCAGAACCTTACCCCGCACGAAATGAAAACCATTCTTACCCGCGCGGGCGAAGGAACTAAAGTAGTGGTCACGGGGGACCCGTACCAAATTGATACCCCGTATTTGGATGTGGAATCCAACGGGCTGACCTATTTGGTGGACCGCCTGAAAGGCCAAAAGAGCCACGGGCACATCACGTTTACCAAAACGGAACGCAGCCGCC
>CAKUDJ010000188.1 GCA_934644855.1 uncultured Elusimicrobiales bacterium | reverse complement strand
GTTTGAAGAAACTGCCAATAACGAAAAAGAACACGCCAAACTGTGGTTCAAAGCGTTGCACGGGGGCGAAATTGCCGACACCGCCACCAACCTGGCTGATGCCGCCGCCGGAGAAAACTACGAATGGACCGATATGTATGCCACTTTTGCCAAAGAAGCCAAGGAAGAAGGTTTCACCAAATTGGCGTTCTTGTTTGAAGAAGTAGGCAAGATTGAAAAAATGCACGAAGAACGCTACCGCAAATTGTTAAAGAACGTGCAAACCCAAGAAGTTTTCGCCAAAACCGGTATTGTCATGTGGGAATGCGCCAACTGCGGCCACATCCACATTGGCGAAAAAGCGCCGGAAGTCTGCCCCGTCTGCGCGCACCCGAAAGCTTACTTTATGGTCCATCCGGAAAACTTCTAATCCCGCATGGTGCGCTTATTCATAAGAAAGACCCCGCTTAACGGCGGGGCCTTTTTTATGGTGGTTGCAAATAAGTCCAAAGCACTTATTCCCTACGCAGGGAAAAAACTCCCCCCGCCACGGCTAATGCCGCGCCAAAAAACATAGCCGCCTGATAACCGTGCAAAAACGCACTTTGGGCGGCGGCTCCGGCGCGCAAATAAGCCCCCTGTACGGCGGCATATACGGCTACGGAAAGCGCAATCCCCATAATCATCCCCGCGTTGCGGGCCAACGCGTTTACGCTGGAAACAATGCCCAATTTATTTTTGGGGGCCGCGCTGATAACCGTATTGTTATTAGGTACCTGAAAAGTGCCGCTTCCGGTGCCCATCATCAACTGGGCCAATACAATATAAGCGTACGAGGGGCTATCCCCGATAAACGCAAACAAAAGGGCTCCGCACAATACAAACCCCAGCCCGGCCGTTGTAATAAAGCGGGCGGAGTATTTTTCGGACAGTACCCCGCTCACCGGGGAAGCCACCGCCAGCGCCGCCGGAAACGGCAATAACAACAGGCCGATTTGCACCGGGTCCAAGTGCATAATATCCGTTAAATAAAAGGGCAACAGCACCGCATTGGTAAAAAGAGCCATAAACCCCAAAACCGCCACCACATACCCGTAGGAAATGGCTTTTATTTTGAAAATAGACAGGCCGATAAACGGCGTTTTGGATACTTTTTCCCTCCGTAAAAACAACATAAAAAATACCACACAAAGCGCAAACGCCGCCAGTAAAAGGGGAGAGGTCCACCCTTTAGAGGGTCCCTCATTGAGCGCAAACAAAAACAGGAAACTTCCCAATAAAAAATATCCGGCCCCGGCTATATCCATGCGTATTTTGGCAACCGGGTTAAAGCGCGGTATAATTTGCACCCCGCGCCAAATGCCCAATATACAAACGGGAATATTCACCCAAAATACGGACTGCCACCCCCAATGCTGTATTAAAAACCCGCCCACGGCAGGCCCCGCCAGGGAGCCCAGCGCCACCACGGCCCCCACGCCGCCCAACGCGCGGCCTCTGTCTTTGCCGATAAAGGCTTTGGCAATTACGGCTTGGGCATTGGCCATCATGGCCGAGGCGCCCAACCCTTGCAGCGCGCGAGAAACAATCATCAGCGCCAAACTGCCGGATAAAGAACAAAGCAAAGAGCCGAGCCCAAACAATAAAAAACCGCCCAAATACATTTTTTTGCGGCTATACATATCGGAAAGCTTCCCGAAAATAGGCAAAAAGCAGGTAATAACCAACAAATAAACGCTTACGACAAATTGGATGTTTTCAATATCCGCGCCGAATTGTTTGGCCATGACGGGCAGGGCCACGTTTACAACACCACCGTCCAAAGTACCCATAAAAGTACCCGTAGCCGTGACGGTAAAAATAAGCCACTTGCGCGGCAGTTTAGGCAATAGTCGTTTCATAAAATCCTTTAGAAATGTATTAAAACCGGCGCCGCCTTATAGCGGGCGTTTGGGAGGCGCAGGCCGCGGGGGCCGTGCGTTTTCCGGCATTTTAACGGTTCATATATACTTAAATTTTATGTTATTTGGATGTGTTTTACAATAAATTCCCCTCTACAAAACAAAAATCCATCCGGGGCAGTTGCGCGGTGCGCCGGGCGGGCGGACCAAGGCCCCGAAACGCCAAAAACCGTATCCTGCAAAAATCCGCTGACGCAGGCTGGCTCTTTTGTGTAAAATATCCTTATTAGCTTTTAATTATTACCGTTTATGGGAGATTGCTGATGCAAACCATAGAAGAAATCAAACAGCTGATTGCTTCCAATATAGATATTGGCGGTGCAGACCTTGCCCAATTTGGGGCGGATACACCTATTTTTGGGGAAGAGGGCTTCGGCTTGGATAGCCTGGAGGCGGTAGAGCTGTTTATGCT
>CAKUDJ010000187.1 GCA_934644855.1 uncultured Elusimicrobiales bacterium | reverse complement strand
GCTTGTGGGGTTCTAAAGCTGTCAATTTGAACATGGGTGATGCTGCCGGAGCGCAAGCGTCCCAAGCAACCGCCAATGCCGCAAAACAAATGGAAACCAAGGCTGAAAGCCAGGCCGCCGGGGTGGACGGGGAAATCTCCGATGCCGAATTGGGTGCGGATACGGAACACGGTTTTAAGATGACGTATGTGGACGAAAACGGCAAAGAACAAGATTTGCCTGTGAACGTCAAAATAGAAAAAGGGTTCAAAACGGCCGGCTATAACCGCATTACGTTTACCCAAAATAACGTGGCCCAATTACGCCACTCAAATAAAAAACCCAAAACCATGGCGCATTTCTTCATGAAACTGAAAGCCGGAGAGCTGCCGCGCCTGGTGGATGCTGCCCAACGGGAAAACATCCAACTGCAAATTAAGTTGGAATCTGCCCCCAATGTGGCGCATAAAACGGCGGAAACTACGTTGTATGCCCAAAACGGGGCGCCCCTGCCGGTAAAGGTGGAGTTTCCTGCTAGCCTGCTTAAAAAAGGCTCCCGCCTGGTATTGACCGACGACGGCCGCTTGGCTTTGTTGGATAACCAGGCTATTATGGCGCAGGATGCCGCCGGCCGGTTGGAAATGGCCGGTCCGCTCAATACGCATATGTACTTTTTGGGCAACTACTATGTGCGTATGCCTAAACATCAAATTTCTAATTGGGTCAAGTTGTTCAAGAATACCCGTGAATCTTTTGGGATTTCCGTATTGCCTACGCAAAACAAAGCGCAGTTGGTAGTGCTGGACGTTTCCCTTACAAGCGTAAGCTTGGGTAAAACCATGGCGCCTATTGCCAACAAGCAGTTGGGGATGTCGGTAGACAACGCCACTACGATGATGTTTCTTATTAACTATATTTTGCCGGGGTTTGCTTCTTTAGTAAACCCGATACTTAAAAAATATGGGGAAAAGAAACTGCTGACGATTGCGTTAGGGATGTCCGCCGCCGCCGGGTTCTTGGCCACGGCAGCCGGATTCTACGGGTTTGTGGAAAACTCGGACGTTAGCAACTTGGACCGTATCTTATTCATTGCCGGGCTTGTGCTGATGAGTGGCTCCAGTATTTTGAAACAACTGGTATGCAATATGTTAATCCGCGCCAACCGCGGGGAAATATCCGGCGGCGCCACTAAAAAAGAGAACGTGACTGCGGAGGAAATTAAAGCAGAGGCGGCAGCGGAGTTGAAAGACTTGGTCCGCCGTGTAAAAGAAATTTTTACCAAGGCTTCGGATTTGAACCTGAAAGACGTGGTGCTTTACAACTTGAGCTTCGTATTCAAAAACGTGGGCACCCTGGCGTTTTTGGCTTCTCCGTATGCCATTAATAAGTTGGTGGAACTGGTCAGCGGAATTAACTTGGGGTTGGACTATTCCGTCAGTTTCCCCATATATGCCTTATACAGTACATGGGTGACTTACCGGGTCATGCGTTCCAACTTGCGTGATGCTTATTCCGCCAAAAATGTGGAACAGAGCCAACGCGCGGTCATGAACCATGTGGAAAAGGCCGCCCAAGAGTTGGAAGAACTGTTCAAATTGGACCCGGCCTCCCCGGAATTTGCGGCCAAAGCCGAAGAAGTGACCCGCAAAATTAAAGAAAGCTTGGACGATTTAACCTTGGCTCAAGTAAAATTTGATAGCAAAGTAAAGAGCAAAAAAGCGTTTGAAGCCAATAAGGCGCAAGCTATGGCGGAATTGGAAAAAGCGTTAGCTGCCAGCGGCGCGCTGACTGAAGAACAAGTGAAACAAATTATGGCGCAGGTGAACGAAGACTTCAAGCACTTAGGCAAGAGCTTTGCAAGCTGGTGGAAAGTGCTGAAAAAAGCCGATGGTGTAAAGGGGCTGGCCGCCGCCATGACGTTGGCCACAATGCACGAGTTCATTTTATCCAGCTCGTTTGCGTCCAGCGTGAATAAATTGGTCCCGGACGGCGCTTATGCGAACTTCTTGGTAGCGTTTTGCTTATATACGCCGCTTATCGTCGGCCGCGTGCTCGGCAGCCTGGTGGGCAACCGCATCAGCTCCGGCAGTATGTATCTTCTCTGCTCCGCCTTATCGGCTATCGGTACGGCAGTAATGATTACCAATGTGGGTGACCTGGTTCCTACCTTGGTGGGTGCTGTTGTAGCCAGTTTGGGCGTGGGGAACTTCTTTACCCAAATGTATGATTACATTATGCAGAAACACCCCAAACTGCAGCGTGAAATTTCCGTCATCTTGGCGCTTACCATGGCTATTGCGGGTATCGCCACATTGCCGGCCTCGTACTTAACGTCCATTACCAAAAACTTGGACTTAATCTACGCCGGAGCGTG
>CAKUDJ010000186.1 GCA_934644855.1 uncultured Elusimicrobiales bacterium | reverse complement strand
GGCGTGTGTAGCGGTTGGTGCGTTTGGGGCTGAAAAAAATGCCCCGGTGGCCGTCCAAAAAACAGCGGCTCCCCAGGTGGCGGCACCCGCCCAAGAAAAACCTGCCGCCGGACAAAAAACCGTTCCGGCCCCCAAAGCGGCGCAAACGGACCCGCTAAAGGCGTTTGCGGAATGGGATAAAAAATTAGCCACCTTAAACACGGTTTTTGAGCAAACGACCTCTTATGACGGGGTGGTTATCAGCCGTTCGCACGGCAAGTTGTTTTTCCAAGCCCAAGGGCAACTGTTGCGGTTGGATACCTTAAATGACGAAGAAAAAACAGAGCAAACCGCCGTCACCAATAAAAAAATACTGCGCATTTTGGATGCTTCCGGCAAAGAAATAACCTCCATGCCGTGGGCGGAGTGGGTGAACGGCCAACCCAATAAGGCGTTGTTTGATTTCGGCCGCTATGCGGCTTTGTTGCAGGCGCACCAAGCCACCGTGTTTGATTCCACGCCCAAGCGGACCGTATTAAAACTGCTCCCCAAGGATAAATCCGCCGGATATACCCTTTATTTGTTGTTGGACGGAAAAGATTTTTTCCCGCAGTCTATTATTATAGAATCTGACTTGATGAAAACGCAGGCCGATTTGAAACAAACGGTTAAAAATAAGCCGCTTGCCAAAAATTTATTCAAAGAGGTTATTAAAAAATGATGACGTTAGCCAATAAAATTACATTAAGCCGCGCGGCGCTTTCTATTGTAATGTTTCTGTTTATTTTAATGCCGTTTGCCTGGGCGCGTTTGGTAGCCACCCTTATTTTTATTGTAGCCGCGTCTACCGATTGGGTGGACGGAAAAATCGCCCGCCAAACCAATACCATTACGCCGTTTGGGGCCATTGTAGACCCGTTTGTGGATAAAATTTTGGTATCTGCCGCATTGTTTGCGTTTGTGGGCATTAAAGAGTTGGATGTGCCGGTTTGGGCCGTATTTTTTATTTTGCTGCGCGAACTGATGATTTCCACCCTGCGCGTAATTGCCGCGTTGGAAGGCAAAGTAATGGCGGCGGAACGGTGGGGAAAATTCAAAACGGTTATCCAAATGACTACCGTGGGGCTGATTTTCTTTGTGTTGGATGTATACCACTTAATCGGGCTGACGTCCGGCTGTGCGCGGCGGTTTTTTATCATCACGTTTTATACGTTGCAGCAGCTCCCGTATGCCATGACGGCTATTGCCGCCGTGATTACCTGGATAAGTGCGGTTTCTTACTTAAAAAATAATTGGGAATTGTTGGAAAAATCGTGGGGAATAAGCGCGTGCAAAAAATAATACATTGTTTAGCTACGGGGTTTTTTATCAGCTATCTGCCGCCTTTGGTGTTTAAGTTCAAAAAAAACACGGGGGCCGGGTTTTTGGGCACGCTTTTGGCGGTGCCGTTTATGTATATTTTACCCCAAGACGGAATGTTGTATTTGGTTTTTTTACTGGCTTTTTGGGCCTTGTCCGTGTATGTTTGCAAAAAGGTGCAATTTAAGGGATATACCGGGCACGATAACCCTAAAATTGTGATAGACGAAGCGGCCGGTTATTTTACCGCTATGATGTTTCTGCCCCGGGAGTGGCCGTATTTACTGGCGGCATTTGTATTGTTTAGAACTTTTGACACCTTAAAACCGTGGTTGGTAAAAACATTTGACCGTATGGAAAATGCCTTTGGGGTGGTGTTTGATGATGTGGCCGCCGGGCTTATGGCCAACATTTGAAGACAGATTTTTATAATATTTGCCGTGCGCGGCTAAAAGAAAAAAGGAGCTTATAGAAATGGAAATGTCCAGTATGACTAATTTGCGTGAGTTGTTTTCCGCCGGCGGGCCGGTGCTTATTTTGTTATTGTTGTTGTCGGTATATTCGCTTTCCGTTATTTTTGAACGCTGGGTGCGCCTGCGTAAAGCGGTGGGGGTATCGCGCAAATTAATTGCCTATTGCCGCCACCCGTTGCGCTCGGCTAATTTCCCAAAGGTGGAAGATGCCTGCCGCAAGGAAATTACCAAAGATACCCCGGCTTCTAACCTTATTTTGCGTTTACTGCAAGAAGGGGACCGCGCCAAAGAAGAACAAAAAGAAATTGCCTCCTCTGTAATTGAGTGGGAAATTACCCGCCTGCAAAGCCGCTTGACGGTATTGGGTACGTTGGGCAGTATTACGCCGTTTATCGGGCTGTTCGGCGCGTGCTCGACCTGCGCGGAGGGACTTCTCGAGGCGGCAGCTTTCTGCCCGTCTCAGGTGAAGTGCTGCGCCTGCGTGACATCATCACATAACTGTACATCGGAAAGACAGTTTCGCTTCCCGCTCGAATACGGCGGGCAG
>CAKUDJ010000185.1 GCA_934644855.1 uncultured Elusimicrobiales bacterium | reverse complement strand
CGACGACGCGGAACGCTTAAAATATTACAAAGAGCTAATGGGCGCGGACGAAGCCAAAACCCATCAAATTTTACTGCGCCTGGCCGATTTGTGCGGCCCGATTCCGCAAGAAATAAAAAATTTAACGCGCGTATTTGCGCTTTCCGTACAGGCGGGCGCCTTGCAAATACAGCATATAGAATCCGCCCCCGGGCGTTTGGAATTTTCTTTCTCGCGGGATTTCCAAATGCCGCCCGATTTTCCCGCGCGCCTGTTTGCGCAGTACGGGGCAGAGCATATTGAATTTTTGAAATCCAACTCCGGCGACGGTATCCGCCTGTTGCTATCCGACACGCAGGATATGCCCGCCGCGGCAGAACAGGCCCTAGCCTTTTTTAAGGCCGTTTTTGCCCATACTAAAATGGTATAGTATTATTATGCGCCAACACATTATTTATTTACTGGCGGCGGGGCTTTGTTTGGCCGCATGCCAATCCAAACCGGCGGACGAAACGTCCCCCAAACCCGCCGCGCCCGCTAACGTAGCGGCCAAAGTGGGGCCTGTATCCATTACGGAACAAGAGGTGAACGACCGCTTGGCCCTGGTGGATGAAGACGACCGCGAATTTGCCCAAACCCCCATCGGGCGCCAAAACTTTATCAACATTTTAGTACGCGAAAAACTGGCGGAACTGGCCGCTAAAGAGGCGGGCATAGAAAATTCCGACACGTACCTTTCCGCCTTGGAAGACAAGCGCAACCAACTCAAAGAAATTTATGATGATTTTGCCAAACAAACCTTGGTGCGCTTGTGGCAGCAACAACTGGAAGATGCGGGCCCTTTAGCCGTGCCGGATGAAGACATCAGCGCCTATTACAAAAAGTATCCGTATGAAATGACGGTGAAACAAATTATCATTTCCAACGCCCAAACGGCCGACCAGGTGCTACGCACCTTAAAACGCTCCCCCTCGCGCTGGAAAGAAATGGAACGCCAGTATTCCGTGGCCCCCCAAATGGCACGCGGGAAAGAATTTTCTTTTATGCCGGGGGAATTTTTGCCGGAAATTGAAGTAATTGCCGCCAATAGCGCCAGCGGCAGCGTGCAAGGTTTTATCAAAACCGCGCAAGGATTTCATATAATAATGAAGACCAGAGAAAAACGCCTTTCTTTGAAAGATGCCGCCCCGCGCATACGGGCCATTCTGCAAGCACAAAAGGAAGATGCGATACTAAACTCTTTGAAAAACAAATATGAGGTGGCAGTATATGAAAAAAATGAATAAATTAGCTTTACTGGCCTTGGCCCTCACAGTAGGGGTAGGGGTGCAGGCCAAAGTGATGGAATCGTCGGTAGCTACGGTAAACGGGCGGCCGGTTTTGAGCTCTGAATATGACTCGTACCTGGCGGGCGTGGTGGAACAGTATAAAGCGGCCGCGCCGCAAATTTTGCAGCAGCCGTACGCGCAAGATGTACTGGGCCGGGAAGTATTAAAAGAGCTGATTTCCAAAGAGCTTTTGTACCAAGCCGCTGACGAAGCCAAAATCCAAATCAAAGACAGCGAAGTAGATGCCGGCATTAACGAAATTAAAACCCGCTTTATCGTGGACGAAAAAACCGGCAAAGAAGACCCCAAAGGGGCCGATAAACGCTTTGCCGAAGCGCTCAAAAAGCAACACATGAGCTTAAAAACGTATAAGGAAAAAATCAAAAAAGATATTGCCGTGCGCAAACTGGTGGAACAACGCATTACCGCCACGGTTAAACCGGTGGAAGAAGCAGACGTAAAGGCGTTGTATAGCGACGTGGAAACCTGCTTAAAAGGCAACACCAAAAAAATGAAAGCCTTGGAACAAAAAGACCCGGCCCGCTTTAAGGAAGCCATGGCGATTGCCGCCAAACTCAAACAGCTTACGGCCGAGCAAGTGCGTATCGGACACATTTATTTAGCCGTCACCAAAGATATGAAGCCCGAAGACGTAAAAGCCAAAGAAGAAACCGCCCAAAAAATTAAAAAAGAATTGGACGGCGGCAAAGAATTTTCCACCGCGGTTAAGGAATACACCGAGGACAAAGCGGCCCTGGCCAGCGGCGGAGATATGATTTTAATTAAAGGGATTGCCCCCAAAGCGTTAGACCAACAGGCGTTTTCTCTGCCGGTGGGTAAAGTAAGCGCGCCGATTAAAACGGACGTGGGTTTCCACATCATTAAAATTAAAGAAAAACGCGCCGAAAAACAAATCGGCTTTGACGATATTAAACGGGATTTGGCCCAATACTTAGCCCAACAAAAAATCCAAAACGCATTGGGCACTTATATCGGCGAATTGTACGATAAAGCAGACGTAAAAATTACCAAGACGTTTGAATCGGACAAATTGCTGGAAGAAGCCGCCAAAACAAACGAACC
>CAKUDJ010000184.1 GCA_934644855.1 uncultured Elusimicrobiales bacterium | reverse complement strand
ATCAAACCGTCACGGCGGCACACTACCAAAGCCAAAGCAAACATTTTTGCAAAAATGCCTTGGCCGCCTATAAAAATACAGACTTTTTACACCTGTTGGAAAGTGCCTCTATTCCTTTTACCAAAATGCCGGGCGGCCAGTATTTTGCCCAAAATGCGCAAGAAATTGTGGCGTTTTTAGTCCGCCGGGCGCAAGAAGCCTCTAGCCGTATCTGGCTCAACACGCAGGCGTTAAAAGTGGAAAAAACTTCCACCGGGTTTACGGTGCGTACGTCGCGCGGGACGGTGCAGGCGGGGCGGGTGGTATTGGCGTGCGGCGGGCTTTCTTACCCGGCGCTAGGGGCCGGGAATTTCGGCTTCAAAACGGCGCGGGAGATGGGGCTAACTATTGTGGAGCCGCGCCCGGCGTTGGTAGGGCTCGTGTTGCCCAAAGCCTTGCGCCTGCAAACGGTGCATTTGGCGGGCAATTCCCTGCCGGTAGCTGTTAAAGTGGGCAAATTTTCCACCCAAGGCTCCTTATTATTTACGCACGAGGGCATTAGCGGCCCGGCGGTGTTGCAAGCCTCTTTGTTTTGGCAGGGGGAGCCGGTGGAAATCAACTTTTTGCCCCAAGTAAACGCTGCGGATTTTTTACGGGCACATAAAAATATAAATAAGCCGTTTTCCGCCCTGCTGGCAGATAAAATTTCGCCCAAAATAGCCAAAACCTTATTGGGTGAACTGGACGTATGCGCCGCCAATGCCACGCACGCGCAACTGCTTAACGCCGCGGAACGGTTAAACCGTTTTTGCGTTGTGCCCGCGCACACGGCCGGGCTGACCAAGGCGGAAGTGACCGCCGGCGGGGTGGATGTGCGCCAAATCAATCCTTCCACTTTGGAGTGCCGCCAAATCCCGGGGCTGTATATCATCGGGGAATTGTTGGACGTGACCGGCCTGGTGGGCGGATATAATTTACAATGGGCGTGGAGCAGCGGTTTTTGCGCCGCGCAAGCCTTAAAAAACACATTTTAACAAGCGTATAAAAAATGCGTGAATTTGTGACGGTTTATTGCTATAATATTTTTAATAGTAAACCGTATGTACGGAGCCTATATGGATTTTAAGAAAAAGCCTTTTAACTTTTTTACCCTTTGGATAGAAGCTTTCAAATTAGCCAATAAAACCTTTGGCACCCTTTTATTGCTTTTTTCTCTGTTTGTCGCGTTTGTGGCATTTTTCTTACTGGTGTTGTGGGTTGTGGGTACCAAAATGGTATTGCCCGGCGCCATGACGGCCCCTTTTCTGGCGGCGCTCAGCACCGGCGTTATGGGCCTTATTGCGGGGTATATGGTGCGTTTTATCTTTCCGTGTACGCTTACCAATATGTTAGCGGCCCGTGCTAATAAAGAGGGTAAATCCCTGCCGGAATGTTTCAGCCGTTCTATTGTTCCTTCTTTTTATTTGTTGCTGGCCACGGTATTAATTTGGGTAGCTTCTCTAATTACCAGTTGGGTTTTTAAGTCTACCAATTCCGTATTGATTGCCGGGCTTGGGCTGTTGGTATCCCTTTTATTTATTACGTTGCCCTGTTCCTTTACCACGCAAGCGTTGGCCCTGCGCGGGGAGAACCCCATTACCGCCATTAAATATAGTGTGGATTTAGTGTTCAGACGCTATTTTTCTACGAGTTTTCTGCTGCTTTCCATCTGGTTGATGCCGTTTATATTGTTGGGTTGTATTGTATTGGGCTTGTTGGCAGGCATTCCGTTTGTGGCGGGGGAGTCGTTTGATATTACCCGCCTGAGCGTCGGTTGGTATGGGGTCTTGCTCGTGGCGTTTGCCATGTATGTTTTTAGTATTTATTATGCGTTTACCGCCAAGACGTTGCTTTTTTTGAATTTGGATTACGGCCTCAACCGTGCCAGTTTTGAATTAAAAGATGCCGCTATAATGGAAAAAGAATCGTCTTCCACCGTGTTGCCGGTAAATGCGGGGATGCCGGTGCAAGCACCCAAGCAGGATATTATCACCCCCAATGCCCAAGTGGGGATGTTAAAAGCTACGGTTTCGGCCGAAGACAGCCACCTGCAGGAAATTTCCAACCAAAAGCCAGACCAGGTGTACGCGCCCACCAACTTAAAAGTGCAGGAATATATGCACCAGGAAGAAGACCGTATGCCTACCATTTTATTTGATGATGATATGGCGGCCGAAATGGCCAAAAACCAGGAAATCCTGGAAAAACAAAAAGAAGAAGCGGCCAACAAACAGCAAAACAACGGCCCGGACAACATTAAACTATCCAAGAGGTAATAACTATGGCAGAAAACTTAACGGTTCGTGCATTGGTTCAAAATACATTGCAAACCATTCGTAAAGCGGCACTTCCGCTCGTGCAAATTATCGGCGGCGGGCAAGTG